>CAJFPI010000221.1 GCA_904398675.1 uncultured Oscillospiraceae bacterium | reverse complement strand
GATCTATCCCGCCGCGCTGCCGGAAACCAACGTGGCCGCCCAGCGGCAGGCCCTGGAGGCGCAGATCCGCGCCCTGGGCCGCGTCCCGCTGTAAATCAATTCCCCCGCATCCACGCGGGAAAAGTATGAGAAGAAAGAAGGAATCTCCATGGACTACAACCTCAAATCCTTAAAGGCGGAAGAATTTATCCACGACGGCGAGATCCGGGACACCCTCCGCTGGGCGGAGGAGCACAAAAGCGACCTGCCCCTCATCCGCTCCCTCCTGGACCGGGCGGAGGACTGCAAGGGCCTCACCCACCGGGAGGCGGCGGTGCTCCTCAAGTGTGAGGACGAGGAGCTGCGCCAGCGGATGTACGCCCTGGCCGCCCGGATCAAGGACCGGTTCTACGGCAACCGCATCGTCCTCTTCGCCCCCCTCTACCTCTCCAACTACTGCATCAACGGCTGCCGCTACTGCCCCTATCACGGCCAGAACAAGCACATCCCCCGCAAGCAGCTCTCTCAGGAGGAGATCGTCCGGGAGGTGACGGCCCTGCAGGACATGGGCCACAAGCGCCTGGCCCTGGAGACCGGGGAGGACCCGAAGAACTGCCCTATCGAGTATGTCCTGGAGAGCATCCAGACCATCTACGGCATCCATCACAAAAACGGCGCCATCCGCCGGGTGAATGTGAACATCGCCGCCACCACCGTGGAGAACTACCGCAGGCTCAAGGAGGCGGGCATCGGCACCTACATCCTCTTCCAGGAGACCTATAACAAGCCCCAGTACGAGTACCTCCACCCCACCGGCCCCAAGAGCGACTACGCCTACCACACCGAGGCCCACGACCGGGCCATGGAGGGGGGCATCGACGACGTGGGGCTGGGCGTCCTCTTCGGCCTCAACCTCTACGACTACGACTTTGTGGGCCTTCTCATGCACGCCGAGCACCTGGAGGCGGTCCATGGCGTGGGGCCCCACACCATCAGCGTCCCCCGGCTGCGCCGGGCCGACGACATCGATCCCGATCAGTTCGACAACGGCATTTCCGACGAGCTCTTTGAAAAGATCGTGGCCATTCTCCGCATCGCCGTCCCCTACACCGGCCTCATCATCTCCACCCGGGAGAGCCAGGCCTGCCGCCAGCGGGTGCTGAAACTGGGGGTGTCCCAGATCAGCGGCGGCAGCCGCACCAGCGTGGGGGGCTACGCCGAGGACGAGGAGGAGGACTCCTCCCAGTTTGAGGTCAGTGACCGGCGGACGCTGGACCAGGTGGTGAGCTGGCTTCTGGACGAGGGGTGCATCCCCAGTTTCTGCACCGCCTGCTACCGGGAGGGCCGCACCGGGGACCGGTTCATGACATTGTGCAAGAGCGGGCAGATCGTCAACTGCTGCCACCCCAACGCCTTGATGACTCTGAAGGAGTATCTGGAGGACTATGCCGCCCCCGAGACCCGGGAGAAGGGCCTTCGCCTTATCGAAAGGGAGACGGAGAAGATCACCAATCCCAAGGTGAAGGAGACCGTGATCCGCCACCTCCACGACATGGAGGGCGGCATGCGGGACTTCCGGTTCTGACCCGGCTTTGCCGTCCCGGCGCGTAAGTTTCAAAAGGAGGTGCTGATCTTTGAGCCTGATGGATACGCCCAAGGCAAACCGTCTCCACATCGCCCTCTACGGCCGGCGCAACGCCGGCAAGTCCAGCCTTATCAACGCCCTCACCGGCCAGGAGATCGCCCTGGTCAGCGACGTGGCCGGCACCACCGCCGACCCGGTGGAGAAGGCCATGGAGCTCCACCCCATCGGCCCCGTGCTCTTTATCGACACCGCCGGCTACGACGACGAGGGGGCGCTGGGCGCTCTGCGGGTATCCGCCACGGAGAAGACACTGGACCGGGCCGACGTGGCCCTGCTGGTGCTCTCCGGGCCGCCGGAGGCGGCGGACCTGGACTGGGCGGAGCGATTGAAACGCCGAAAAATCCCCTTTCTCACCGTCTGCACCCAGGCTGACCGCCTGGGGGACTGCCGGGGGGACCTGCCCAGCGCTCTTCAGGAAAACGCGGTGGCGGTGAGCGCCGCCACCGGGGAGGGGATCGGGCAGCTGCGCCAGGCCATCTGCCGCATCATCCCCGAAGGCTTTGAGCAGCCCTCCCTGACCCGCGGCCTCTGCGCCGCCGGGGACACGGTGCTGCTGGTGATGCCCCAGGACATCCAGGCCCCCAAGGGCCGCCTGATCCTGCCCCAGGTCCAGACCCTCCGGGACCTGCTGGACAAGGGGTGCATCCCCGTCTGCTGCACTGCCGACGCCCTGGATGCCGCACTGGACGCTCTCCACGCCCCGCCAAAGCTCATCATCACCGACTCCCAGTGCTTTCCCCTTGTGGCGGAAAAAAAGCCGGAGGGTTCCCTCCTCACCTCTTTTTCCGTCCTCATGGCGGCCTACAAGGGGGAGATCGGGGACTTTGTCCGGGGGGCGGCGGCCATCGACCGCCTGACAGAAAACAGCCGGGTGCTCATCGCCGAGGCCTGCACCCACGCTCCCCTCACCGAGGACATCGGACGGGAGAAGATCCCCGCCCTGCTGCGGCGGCAGGTGGGGCCGGGGCTGCAGGTGGACGTGACTGCCGGGGTGGATTTCCCCCGGGAACTTACCGGCTATGACCTCATCATCCACTGCGGCGGCTGCATGTTCAACCGGCGCTATATCCTCTCCCGCCAGGCGGAGGCGGCGGAGCAGGGGGTTCCCATGACCAACTACGGCGTGGCCATCGCCAAGCTCACCGGGATCCTGGACCAAGTCTCCTGGCCGGCGGCTGGCGGTCCCCCCGAGCATACGCCGCAATAGGACGCAAAAGACCTGCCAGCTCGTATGCTGGCAGGTCTTTTTCAGCAGAAAGCAGCGTTTTAACGGGGTTATGCCCGCTCGATATAGGCGTCCCGCTCGGGTCCCACGGAGACATACTGGATATGGCAGCCGATCTCCTTCTCCACATACTCCACATAATCCCGGGCCTCCTTGGGAAGATCCTCCCACTTCCGGACGCCGGAAATGTCGCACTTCCAGCCGGGCATGGAGGTCATGACGGGCTTGGCGTCCGCCAGAAGGGCCGGGAAGGGGAACTCGTCGGTCTCTTTTCCATCCAGCTCATAGCGCTGGCAGATGGGGATCTCATCCATATAGCTGAGCACGTCCAGCTTGGTCAGGGCAATGGCCGTAGCTCCCTGGCACTGGACGCCGTAGCGGGTGGCCACGATGTCGATGGGCCCCACCCGGCGGGGGCGGCCCGTCTTGGCGCCGTACTCACCGCCGGCCTCCCGGAGACGCTCCGCCTCCTCGCCGAACCATTCGCAGGTGAAGGGGCCCTCGCCCACGCAGGAGGAGTAGGCCTTCACAACGCCCACAACGCTGTCGATCCTGGCGCTGGGAAGGCCGGAGCCCACGGGAGCGTAGGCGGCAATGGCGTTGGAGGAGGTGGTGTAGGGGTAGATGCCGTAGTCCAGATCCCGCAGGGAGCCCAGCTGGGCCTCAAAGAGGATGCTCTTTCCCTTCGCCTGGGCCTTCCGCAGCACGGCGCCGGTATCACAGATAAAGGGCTTGATCTTCTCGCCGAAGTCCTCCACCCACTTGCGGAGATCCTCCATGGTATAGGTCTTGGCGCCGTAGACCCGCTCCAGCGTCAGGTTCTTCCACTCCAGGATCCCCTCCAGGCGCTCCCAGAGCTTGTCCGGGTAGAGCAGCTCCCCGGCCATGACGGTCTTCTTCTGATACTTGTCGGAATAGAAGGGGGCGATGCCCTGCTTGGTGGAGCCGTACTTCTTGTC
>CAJFPI010000220.1 GCA_904398675.1 uncultured Oscillospiraceae bacterium | reverse complement strand
TCTGATGGATCTGGGGCAGTTCAGCCAGGAGCAGCTGGATCTGCTCTCCCGCACCCCCGCCTCCGCCCTGGGCTCCTGCCGGCGGAAGCTCACTGACGCGGACTACCCGGCCGTGCTGGAGTGCTTTCAAAGGTTCAATATCCGCTACTTTTTCTACAATGGCGGAAACGACTCCATGGACACCTGCCACAAGGTCTACCAGCTGGCCTGCCAGTCCGGGTACGAGCTGCGGGTCATCGGCATCCCCAAGACCATTGACAACGATCTGGCTGTCACCGACCACTGTCCGGGCTTTGGCAGCGCGGCGAAATACGCCGCGGTCTCCGCCCTGGAGCTGGCATTTGACGCCTCTGCCCTGCCCATCCATGTGGTAGTGATGGAGCTCATGGGCCGCAACGCCGGCTGGATCACCGCCGCCTCCGCCCTGTTCGCGGACCGGATGCCCTGCGAGCATCTGGTGTACCTGCCTGAGACCGATTTTGACAAGGATCGGTTCCTGTCGGCGGTCAAGGAAAAGTGGGCCAAGGGCCGGGGCCTGCTGGTCACTGTATCCGAGGGCATCCACTATGCCGACGGCACCCCGGTGGCGGACACCGGGCGGGTGGACGGCTTCGGCCATAAGATCCCCGGCGGCGCGGCCCAGGCGCTGAGTGACCTCATTATGCAGGAGACCGACCTGAAGGCCCGGTCGGAAAAGCCCGGCCTGCTGGGCCGGGTCAGTGTGGCCCTCATGTCCCAGGTGGACCAGCAGGAGGCAGAGGCGGCCGGTTCCGCGGCGGTGCGCGCCGCCGTGGAGGGAAAAACCGGCTATATGACGGGGTTTGAAACCACCCGCACGCCGGAATACCGCTCTGAGCTCCGCCTGATCCCCCTGGAGCAGGTAGCCAACGCGGAGAAGAAATTCCCGCTGGAGTGGATCGGGGCGGATGGGGCCAGCATCTCTCCAGCGTTCCGCGACTACTGCCTGCCTCTGCTGGGGGCGTACGACGACCGGTTCGCCTATCTGCGCTGAGAGGCTCCGCTGACCATGGAGATTGTGTTCTCTTTCCTTATCTGCCTGCTTGCCACCACCATCGGCGGCATCAGCGGGGTAGGCGGCGGCGTCATCATCAAGCCGGTGCTGGATGCCGTCTCCGGAATGCCGGTCGCTACGGTGAGCTTCCTGTCCGGGTGCACGGTGTTGGCCATGACCGTCACCTCCATGCTCCGAAGCCGGGGCGGTGAGGTGAAGGTGGAGCCCCGACGGGGGACCCTGCTGGCCATTGGAGCCGCTGCGGGCGGCATTGTGGGGAAGGAGCTGTTTGAGCTCGTCCGGGCCGCCGGTGGCATTTCGGTATCCATAGCCCAGCAGGTGATGATGATCGCCCTCACGCTGGGCGTACTGATCTACACTCTGAACCGATCCCGGATCGTCACCAGAGACGTGAAGAATCCGGCGGCCTGTGTGGTCATCGGGCTGGTGCTGGGCCTGCTGTCTGCCTTTCTGGGGATTGGCGGCGGTCCGATTAACCTGGCGGTGCTCTATTACTTTTTCTCCATGGACACCAAGACCGCTGCACTCAACTCTCTGTACATCATTCTATTCTCTCAGAGTGCCAGCTTCCTCAGCACAGTTCTAAGGGGGACGGTGCCGGAGTTCCAGTGGCCGGTACTCATCGTTATGGTGATTGGCGGCATCCTCGGTGGGACTTTAGGTCGGGGTATCAGTAAAAAATTAAGCAATAGCGGCGTAGACCGGCTGTTCTTCTGGCTGCTTCTTGCCATCACCGCAATCAGCTGCTACAACCTGGCCAACTGCTTCATTTGATGGATTGCGTGGATATGGAGGAGATATGTTACATTTTATAAAAAACGAAACTCTCTCTGTATCTGTAGACAGCAGGGGCGCAGAGCTCTGGGATATCCGCACGTGCGGAGAAAACTCCACCTCGTGCTTGTGGGATGGAAAACCGGAATTGTGGCCCCGGCGGGCGCCAATATGCTTTCCCTGGTGCGGAAAAGTCGACGGCAATTGGTTTTCGGTTGAGGGACGCCGCTATGAGGCCGGACAGCACGGGTTTGTGCGGGATTTGGAGCACAGACTGATAGAAAAAGACTCGGAGCATCTTCGTTTTCGGATTGATTGGTCTGGCGACCACATACAGTGGCCATGGTCATTTTCCTTTGAAACCACCCACGAGCTTAAGGGAAGGTTTTTAACCACCACATGTATGGCCACCAATCTTGGAACAAGCGATATGCCTGTGCAGCTGGGCTTCCATACCGGGTTCCGGTGTCCGCTCTCGCCCGGGCGGAGTATCCAAGACTACTGTATACGTTTTCAAAGGCAAGAAAATCAGGATGGAAGTGACCATCTTGTTCTTACGGAAAACCTCTTTGAGAACGACAGCATTTGTTTCTCCAATCTGCAGTCCCAGTGGATTCAGCTGGAAGAAATTGATACCGGCCGTTATCTTCGGGTTGATATAACGGGCTACCGATATGTTCTTCTCTGGAGCTTTCCTGGGATTCCTGGATGGGTCTGCATCGAGCCCTGGACGGGCTATCCTGGCCCTGGGCATCAGCTTGCAGAGCGTCCTGGAACGGTCCTCCTGCCGCCCGGAGCTTCTTTCAGCCGCTCACAGCGGATTGAAGTATCTGTCTGAGGCTGCTTTTTGAGAAAAGCTCGTCTGAAAAGACTATATTGTTATTGACCCGAATTGGTCCCCCTCACATTTTGCGCGGGAGAATGTGATTGAAATCAATGACAGGTTCCCGTGGGTAAATGTAAAAAGCGCAAAAAGGAAGGTGTCACATGAAAGGGACGTTAAAGAAAAAGGGAATAAGCGACCGGCTTTGGCTGCTGATTTCGTTTTGCGCAGCGCTGGTAGTTTGGTACTTACTCTCCCTTGGTAAACGGACAGGAAATAGCTTCCCCTTTATCCCGGTAGTGGTTGAGGGGCTCCAAACCATGATCGAGCGCGGCGCTTTCTGGTCGGACCTGATCAGCAGCTTGACCTCGATCGCGGCCGGCTTTGGCCTTGGCTTTATTACCGCTGTGCCGGTTGCGTTCCTGATGGCATGGTATATGCCGGTTCGGAAGATTATCGAGCCCTGGATCAACTTTATCCGCAATATCCCGGCTCTGGCGTACGCGCCCCTGATCGTGATCGCGGCCGGCGTGGGTAAGCCTCCCCAGATCATCCTGATCTGGATCTGTACATTCATGACCATGTCGATCACGATCTTCCACGGCATCCGCAGCATCGACAACACCCTGATCAAGGCCGCCAAGGTCCTGGGCGCCAACGATATGGATATCTTCTTCCGCATCATTCTTCCCGCAACGCTCCCCTTCGTCATCACCGCTGTCCGGCTGGGCCT
>CAJFPI010000219.1 GCA_904398675.1 uncultured Oscillospiraceae bacterium | reverse complement strand
TCAAGGTCCTCCGCATAGGTAATTTTGCAAATCATGGCCGCCACATCCTGATAGGATGGGTTGTCCTCCGGCGCGATGTCCAGGAGCCGGCAAAGTCTCTCCAGCTCCTGGTTGCATACGCCGAAGTAGGTCCGAATGGGCATCTCCGCCCACCGCCGAATGAGGCAGGGGAAGTATTCCGGCTGGCAGACGCGGCCCGCCCGGGCCGCGCCCAGCCGCTCCTCCAGGGGAATCCGGGCATACTCCATGGCCCCTCACCTGCCTTTCTCCGCCATCAGGCCGGCGGAGGGGGACGTGCTCCGCCCTGTCCGCCTGTCCGCATGCCGGCCGTTCCAGGGAGGCGTTCCGCCGTCCTGTCGCCTGGGCTGCCGTCCGCCGGCGGGGGAGGGGCCCTCCCGCCGCTGTCGTCCCTGACGTCCGCGCCCGTATGCCCCCTGGCCGGGCCCCCCGCCGTTCTGCCGGAAAACGCCGGAATTTCTGTCGGAGGAGCTCCCGGCAGACGGAGTTTCTTTCCCGTGGCATGTCAGACTCTCCGCGTACAGATAGGTTTTGCTGGCCAGGTTTCCCTCAGCGTCATAGTAGGTATCTGTCCGAACGACAAATCGGGCCGTGACCAGGCTCCCCCGCCGCATCTCCCCAAAGGGGGTGTCCTCTGCCGCCCATCCGGCAGGGACATGGGCCTTCAGCTGCACAGCGTCCAGCATCTGTCCGCTGGCGGGGTCCCGGATGGGGAAGGCGGTGTCCACCTGGAACAGGTAGTTCCGGGAGCCGTCCCTGCAGGGGTAGACCAGCGGGTCCCAGTGCAGGCGGCCGGTGACGGTGCCGCTCCTGCCGAAGGCAGTGGAGGCGGCGCGGGTCTTTGCATAAGAGGTGGTGTTCTTCGTTTCTTTCATTGTTGTAATCTCCTTTATGTGACGATTTCATATTTTGATGTAATGACGTAATGTGGTAAGCCTATGCAAAGCCGCCGGTGGGGCGGCGGATTGACGGGCGGACGGCCCCTGCCCAGGGGGCCGTCCTAAACGAAAGGAGTTTCTCATGACTGCTGCTGGTTTCCGCCGGACTTGAACCGGCCGCCGGCCTTCTTCGGGGAAACCGTGTGGTCCCGGACTGCGCTGCAGGCCGGGACGCTCCCATCGCGTCACCTGCTTTCCGTGCTGTGTGTTTGGCATGCTGCAAAGTCATCAAACAGCCGATATCACATCCTTTCCCGCGTCCGTCTGTGCTGCGGCCAGCTGCGCCTTCAGGCGCTTGATGTCCTCCGCCACCTCCGCCGATGTGGGTGTGGCGGCTATCAGCTGGCTGATGTATGTCCTGTAGCAGACTGCATCCCAGGCGCCGGACTGCCACAGGTTCTCCAGCACTGTCACCCCGTCGATTATCGCCCCCATGCGGAACAGCGAGCGGATGGACCGGAAGATTTCCCTGTTTTGCTTGAAGAAGAAGTCCTCCGGCTCCAGCTGTTCCACCGCCCGCGGCACGCACCTGGGGTCCAGGAGCATGGCCCCCAGCACCCTCCGCTCTGTCTGGGCGGCGTTTTGTGCCGCCGTGATGTGGTTCGGTATGCCTTGAAACATTGTAAATTCCTCCATTCTAAATTTGTCCTGCCGCTTGTGCGCCTTTCCCCGTTTACTAGGTTCATAGTCACACCCGACGCCGCGGCAAGCGGCGTAAACCTCCCGCAGGAGCGCTCTCCCGTTCCCCAAGAAGGTTCACGGTATTCACAGACGGCGCGGGCGCCGTAATCCTCCCGCAGGAGCGTTCCCCCGGATGTTTCACAATATCAACAGACGCGGCGCGGCCGCGTAACTCCGTGATCTGCCCTGTAGGAAATGTACGGCGCACAGGCGGCAGCCTGCCTGCAGATGTGAAAGAGGACATCCGGCATACCGGTCAATGGGCGTTTTGCCATGCCGGGCATGGCAAAGACATCGCCCCGTGCGTCCTGCTTGCAGGACGCACGGGGCGGATAAAACGAAAGCGGGGGCCCGAAGGGACTTTTATCCCTCGATTCCCCGCTTACTTATTACTTATTGCATTTGAAAAAGTCTCTTCTCATTGTGGTGCAACAGTTTTATCGCTTTCCACAAATCTAATTCTTCCATAAATCAAAGTATTTTTTACAGATATTCTTTCTTAAATTACAAATATCAGCGTTTCCCGGCGTTCTGTGCCAGCTGTTTTTGCAGTTTTTGCTTACTGCCTCCCTCCGGAGGCAATCCGCACGCCGAACCCCTCCTTATCCGGCAGCATCTGATACTGCAGACCGCCCAGATACCCGCTCCTCTGCCAGCTGTCCAGCAGCTGCCGGATGGACCTCTGCACGCTCCTGGCCACCGCGGCCACATCCTTCGCCTCCTCCGCTCCGACGATGCCCAGGGTCCAGAGGAGGCCCATTTCATTGCCCTCCCGGTCCTTCTTCAGCAGCCGGATCTGCTGTTCCTCCACCTTGTTGTTCTGGTAGAGGAGGATCTCCAGCTCCTGCAGGAGGTAGTGGCGCAGGAGGAGCATCCGGTCGTTGTTGTTGTGCCGGGTCTGCCTGTCCCCCCCATCGTCCCGCAGGCGGCAGAAGGGGACCTGAATCAGCTGGCGGTGGTGCTCGGCGTACAGGTACAGGGGCATTTGCTCCCCGGGGCGGAAAGAAAACAGCGCCTTTCCCTCCTTCTCCGTCCGCTCCACCGGCAGGAAGGTCCCCTCATAGAGGTCCTGCTCCACCTGGCTGTCGTGATCCGCCAGAATATAGATCTCCGTCCCGGCCAGTTTTTCAAGGCAGGCCTCGATTTCCTCCCGTTTCTTCGCGGTGATCCGCCGCTCCATGCTGCCCGCCATGATCCGGGCGATGTCGTCGGCCTGGAAGGGCGCGTCAGGCGGACCGCCGGCCATCAGAGTATAGGCGGCGTTGGCCGTCACCATGTCCAGATAGCTCAGCGTCTCGCTGATATAGTACTCCGCATAATCCGCGGCGGCGCTGGGCCGCCGGACCCGCTCCCCGGACAGGGCCACCTGGTTCAGGCAGCCCGCCAGGTCTCGATATTTCCGCAGCTCGTTGGCGATTTTGCAGTTGTTCATGAAAAAGCGGTCCACTTGCCGCCGGCTGTTTCTCCTGGCCATTGTCTACCCCCTCACCCGGCGGGCCCGCTGGTAGAACCCGTCGTGGTACTGGACCGGGCAGGCGGCAAACCGCTCCCGCAGCTCCTGCAGCCGGGTCTGGGGCGCCTGCCCCGCGCCGTCCGGCTGCTGAAAGCAGGAGCTCTCGCTGTAGAAGTGGAGGGGGATTCGGACCCCGTCCCGGCCGTAGCGCATCTTCAGCAGCGTCAGCTCCAACCTGCGGGGATTCTGTGCTTTCGCCGTTTCCAAGGCCCGGGCCGCCTCCGCCTGAAAGTCCTTTCTTGCGTTTTTCCCGATCTCCTCGATCCCCTGGTACTGCATACCCAATATGACGTCGGCGGAGTACTCGATGGAGCCGGACTCCTTAAAGCTCTCCAGGGAGATGGGGCGGCTGTAGCTGATCCGGTTCAGGGCGCTGATGAGCAGGATAATGACCTGCTGCTGGTCCCGGATCCTGCACAGCTCCCGCACGTTGTCGTCCACGATCTGCTTGTCGCTGGCCTTCAGCGCAGCCTCCCGGGGCGCCAGGATCTGCAGGTAGTCCACCACCACCATCAGCGGCCTGCCGCCGTACTGGGCCCGATGGGTTTGCTGAAAGGCCTGGATGTGCTCCCGGATCTGGCCGATGTGGGTCAGGTCCGGCCCCTGCTCATAGAGGTAGAGGTTGGCCCCCTCCTTCTCGATCTGCTCCCGGGCCCGGTTGATGCGCTCCCACTCCTCGTCGGAAAAGCGGCGCGCCCGGCTGGCATCCAGCAGGTCCGCGGCCTGGATGCCCGGCCGGCGGTTCAGCAGAAAATCCGCCCGGCAGATGGACTTGGCGGTGATCCAGGCCCGGTTCATCTCCAGGGCAAAGTACAGCACGGGGATCCCCTGGCTGGACAGGTTGTAGGCGATCTGGAGGGCCAGGGTGGACTTGCCCAGGCCGGGCACTGCGCCCAGCACATACAAGCCGTTGGCAAGCCCCCCGTTCAGGCAGCGGTCCAGCTGGGGAAAGCCGGTGGACACCCGCTCCGCCGCGACGGCCTGGATCTGGTCCCTTGTAAACAGGGCGGCGCAGTCGCTGAGCGGCCTGCCGCTCTGTGTGGTGTGATCCGCCCCGGCGGTCTTGTTCATGGTTTTTCCCTCCTTATTGCAGCCGGACAGCGCCCGCACTGCCGGCAAGACGGTTGGTTCACCGGCCCGCCGCCCATTGTCGTTCGATAAATGACCGTAGTCCCACCCCGTTTCCAATAATTCTTCGGCGGAAAGCTCCGCCCTCTTATGTTATAGTTTATTATACCATCAAATGAGGCACCAGAAAAGCCCTGAAACCACAAAGTCCGACGGCGGGACGCCCGCCGCAGGCAAAAAAACTGCCGCCCAAACGGGCGGCAGCTTGAAAGATGGCAGTGCAGTGTAATCAGCGCTTGCTGAACTGGGGAGCGCGACGGGCGGCCTTCAGGCCGTACTTCTTGCGCTCCTTCATGCGCGGATCGCGGGTGAGGAACCCGGCCTTCTTCAGCAGGGGGCGGTAATCCTCGTTGGCCAGCAGCAGGGCACGGGCCACGCCGTGGCGCAGGGCGCCGGCCTGACCGGTGACGCCGCCGCCGGTGACGGTGGCGACGATGTCCACCTGGCCCAGGGTGTTGGTGGTGACCAGGGGCTGGCGGACCACCATCTTCAGCGTCTCCAGGCCGAAGTACTCCTCGATGTCGCGGCCGTTGATGGTGATGGAGCCGGTGCCGTTGGGGAAGAGATGGACGCGGGCAACGGAGGACTTGCGCCGGCCGGTGCCGTACAGGTAGGGCTTTTTAGACTGATACATGTTTCTTTACCTCCTTAGTCCATCGTCCACAGCTCGGGCTTCTGGGCCTGATGCTCGTGGGTGTCGCCGGCATAGATGTGCAGACGCTTGAGGGAGTCCTTGGTCACAACGTTCCGGGGCATCATGCCGCGGACGGCCACCTTCATGGCCAGCTCCGGCTTTTTCTCCATCAGGTCCTTGTACTTGACCTCCTTCAGGCCGCCGATCCAGCCGGAGTGGGTACGGTACATCTTCTGCTCCAGCTTTTTGCCGGACAGGGTGGCCTTGGCGGCGTTGATGACGATGACGTTGTCGCCGCAGTCGGCGTGGGGGGTAAAGGTGGGCTTACGCTTGCCCCGCAGCAGGTCGGCAACGATGACGGCGGTCTGCCCCAGGGGCTTGCCGGCGGCGTCAACGACGTACCACTTGCGGACGATATTGCCCTTGTTTGCCATAAAAGTGGACATGGTCGTAATTCTCCTTTGATGATTTTCCGTTCCTTCGATGACGAAAGCGCCGGAGCGGCGTCCGAACCTTTCGTGATCGAAGGAAACCTTGAGTTTTTGCCCGAAATCGGCTATAATGCCCATGGCGAGCAACACTATTTATACCACAACGGTCTTTTCTTTGTCAACACCATTTTTATTTACCACACAGAATACTCTCTGTATCTCTTGTTTTCTTTTATTTTCTTTTGATATCTCTTTTTCAATTTTCAAACTCACAGGAGGCGCAGCCATGCAGCACATCCTTTCCCTGGTCCGCCGGTGCGTGGAGGACTATGATATGATCGACGCGGGGGAGACGGTGGCCGTGGGCGTCAGCGGCGGGAAGGACTCGGTGCTGACCCTGGCGGCCCTGGCCCATCTCCGCCGGTTCTACCCCAAGCCCTTCGACGTGGCAGCGGTGACCATCGACAGCGGCACGCCGGGGATGGACTTCTCCCCCATCGCCGGCCTCTGCCGGGAGCTGGAGGTGCCCTACTACATCGAGCCGGTACCCATCTACGAGGTGGTCTTTGAGGCACGGCAGGAGAAGAACCCCTGCTCGTTGTGTGCCAAGTTCCGCCGGGGAGCGCTCAGCACCAAGCTCAATGCGCTGGGCATCTCCAAAATCGCCCTGGGCCACCACTACGACGACGCGGTGGAAACCATGCTCATGAGCCTCTTTATCGAGGGGCGCATCAGCTGTTTCCAGCCGGTGACCTATCTGGACCGGACCAGGGTCACCCAGATCCGCCCCCTGCTCTACGTCCAGGAGCGGGAGGTCCGCGGTGCGGTGAAACGGCTGGGCCTGCCGGTGGTCCACAACCCCTGCCCCGCCAACGGCTCCACCAAGCGGGAGGAGATGAAGGAGCTGATCCGCAGCCTGGACAGCCAGTTCCCCGGGATCAAAAAGCGGATCTTCGGCGCTATCCAGCGCTACCCCCTCTACGGCTGGAGCCGGGAGGAGCGGCAGCGGTGAGGGAGAGCATGACAGCGCAGCAGCGGCTGCAGGCTATGCCGGTGCCCCTTCTGGCCTGGTACGATGAAAACCGGCGGGATCTCCCCTGGCGGGGCACCAGGGACCCTTACAAAATCTGGGTGTCGGAGATCATGCTGCAGCAGACAAGGGTGACGGCGGTGCTGCCCTACTACCGGCAGTGGATGGAGCAGCTGCCGGATGTGACGGCCCTGGCTGCGGTGGAGGAGGAGCGGCTGTTAAAGCTCTGGGAGGGTCTGGGCTACTACAGCCGGGCCAGAAATCTGCAGAAAGCCGCCCGGATGATCGTCCAGGAGCTGGGCGGCCGGTTTCCCCCCACCTACGAGTCCCTTCTCCGCCTGCCCGGCGTGGGGGAGTACACCGCCGGGGCCGTCGCCTCCATTGCATTTGGGGAAAGGGTCCCTGCAGTGGACGGCAATGTGCTGCGCCTGGCGGCCCGGGTGGCGGAGCTGGAGGAGGATATCCTGGATCCCAAGGTCCGCCGGAGGATCCGGGAGGATATGACCGCCGCCATGCCCTCGGACCGGCCCGGGGACTTCAACCAGGCCATGATGGATCTGGGGGCCATGGTGTGCCTCCCCAACGGGGCGCCGCTGTGCGAATCCTGCCCTCTCTCCCGCCTTTGCGCCGCCCACGCCGCCGGCCGGGAGACCCAGCTGCCGGTGAAACGGAAGAAGGCAGAGCGGCGGGTGGAGGAGATGACGGTGTTTCTCCTCCTCTCCCAGGGGCGGACCGCTGTGAGAAAGCGGCCTGACAGCGGACTTCTGGCGGGCCTCTGGGAGTTTCCCCACCTCCCCGGCCATCTGGACGAGGGGGCGGCCGCCGCGGCGCTGGGGGAAATGGGGCTTGTCCCTGTCCTTTGGCGGCAGCGGCTGGAGAGCCGGCACATCTTCACCCATGTGGAGTGGCACATGACCGGCTATCTGGTGGAGGTCCGGGGGGAAGGCGCGGGCCTTACCTGGGCGGACAGGGCGGAGCTGTCGGCCCTGGCTGTCCCCTCCGCCTTCTCCCGCTTTCTGGAGGCGGTGCAGGCCGCGCTGGAGGAATCCGCAATCAAAGGAAAAGAGGAGGACGCCGAGACGTCCTCCCCCGCAGGATAATCGCCGCAAAACATGCTGCTCTGCCATATATGTAGGCTAAGAGGTGAACAGCCACTGCACCAGCACCAGCAGCCCCAGCCCCGGCACCCCCAAAATCCCGATCACCAGTGCATTGAGCATGTTGACGCCCAGGGAGATGCCGGTGAGGGCGCTGGTCATGTTCAGCACCAGCAGCGCGCCAAAGCCCAGCAGGGTGTTCCCCAGCACCTGCAGCGCCAGTTTCAGCGGCGCGCGGAACAGACGGATCACCACTCCCGCGGCAAACAGGGCCAGAAGGGCGATGGAGACCTTCTCCGTCAAACCCATTTTCGTCTCCCCCCTCCCCCGGCGGCTGCCGCGGCATCCTGCCGCTCCCGCTCCTTCATGGTCCGCAGGAGATAGTTGATGCGGGCCTGGAGGGCGCGGATCTCAAAGATGCATGACTCCACAAGCTCCGGGTCTGTCAGGACGTCAAAGCTGAGATAGGCGCTCTGGAGGGCGCTCTGCGCCTCCTGCAGCGACTGCATCAGCTCCCGCTGCTCCCGGGTGGCCTTGCCCTGCTTATGGATCGGTGAAATACGCCGCAGCATCGTTGTCCTCCTTTACCGTCGGGTCGTATGTTCTATCTTACCTGGTATTTTGGACAAATATGCCAGCAAATAAACCGCGAAGGAGTGCGAAACATGCCGGATCATGAAAAGTATATGGCGCTGGCCCTGGAGCTGGCGGAGGAGGCCGCCGCCGCCGGCGAGGTGCCGGTGGGCTGCGTCATCGTCCGGAACGGCCAGGTGGTGGGACGGGGACGGAACCGGCGGGAGGAAAAGCAGAGCGCCCTCTCCCACGCGGAGACGGAGGCCATCGCCATGGCCAACCGCGCCCTCGGCTCCTGGCGGCTGGAGGACTGCGCGCTGTATGTGACATTGGAGCCCTGCCCCATGTGCGCCGGCGCTATCTTAAACGCCCGGATCCCCCGGGTGTTCTACGGCGCCAGGGATCCGGCCATGGGGGCCTGCGGAGGCGTTTTGAACCTTTTTATGGAAAATTTCCCCGGCACCCCCGCTCTGGTGGGCGGCATTCTGGCCGAGCGCTGCGGCCGGGTGCTGACGGAATTTTTCCAGCATCTCCGCCGGGGCATCCCGCCGGCGGAGAAACAGCCATAAGATTTTATACTTTTGTAACATCTTTGTACGAACTTTTTTAATGATTGTTTCGTAGGATATGTCTTGCAAGAGACAATAACTTCTTTTCATCCAATCTTCCAAACATATGAAGGGGCGCGGCAAATGCCGCGCCCCTTCGCTGTGTCTGAATGCCTTTCCTCTTCGGATAGGCCCCACGGTCTCCGCTGTGCCGGCGGAAACCTACTCTCCGGGAGCGTTCTCCCCGCTCCCCTCTGTTTCCTGGCTCTCCGCCGTCTCCGGCGCGTCTGTCCGCTGGCAGAGCCACAGCCCATAGATCTGCAGCACCGCCCCGCCGTACAGCACCAAAACCGGCAGCGACACACTGTCGGCCAGAGCCGTGCAGCCCAGAGTGACCGCCATGGCCGCGGAGACGCGGAACCACCGGCGGCTGCCGATGCCATAGGCGAAGGCCGCCGCCTGGTAGGCTGCCAGCGTCAGCGCAGCCAGGGCCAGCACCTCCACATAAAACCGGGCAGTCACCGGAAAATCGGCGTAGTTTTTGTATGTCAGCAGCAGCCACGCCACATACAGCAGCACCGGCGCCAGCAGCAGCCCCCCCGGTGCCTCTCCCTGCCGCCATTGTTTCACAGCGGCAAACATGGCGCACCCGGACACCACCGACAGCGCCCCCAGCAGGAGATCCAGAAGGCTGCTCTGGAGGGACAGCGCCATCAGCCAGCCGCCTCCGGCAATGGTCAGCAGAATCCCGGCCAGCAGCACCGGAAGCGGCCCCTGCGGCGTATCAAAGCCGGCGCTGAGCCCCTGTCTGCCTGCCGGCTGGCGCCAGGAGAGCACCAGATACAGGATGGCTGCCGCCGCCAGATACAGCGGCAGCACGGTGCTGATCACATGTCCCACAGCGAGGCCGGTGGCACTGTCAAAGCCCAGGCGGATCTCCGCCGCCCGGCCCAAAAAGCCCACCGCACCCGTCACCAGCGGCAGGGCCAAAAAAATGGTTTTTTTCATAGGAGACGTCCTTTCCTTGGTAAGCTGACAGATGTAGTATACCACCTTGCGCCGCTTTTGTCATCATATTTTGGACAGGCCGCACATAGGGTAGGGCGAGGAGGCGAGTCATGTTGCGAAAGAGCTTTGCAGCCGCATGCGTGCTGCTGTTTTTATTATTTTTTCTGCCCTGGCTGGGGGGCGCGGAGGAGGACACAGCCCTGCTCCCCCCGTCCACCGACAGCGGCGGCGGAGAGGTCCAGCCCTCCACTGTCCACGACAGCGCCAGGCTGCTGCGGGTCCTCATCGAGGGGGAGGTGGTGGAGATGGATATGGAGACCTACCTCATGGGCGTGGTGCGGGCGGAGATGCCCGCCACCTTTGAGGAGGAGGCATTGAAGGCCCAGGCGGTGGCCGCCCGGACCTACACCATTTACAAGATGGAGCACGGCGGCAGCGCCAACCACCCGGAGGCCGACGCCTGCGACCAGGTCACCTGCTGCAAGGCCTACCGCAGCGAGGAGGACGCCGCCGCCAGCTGGGGCATCTCCACGGCGGTCTATGAGGAGAAGATCCGCGCCGCCGTGACGGAGACCGACGGCGAGGTGGTCCTCTATGACGGCAGCCCCATTCTGGCCGTGTTCCACTCCTCCTCCCCCGGCTCCACCAGCAACGTGGAGGATGTGTGGCAGAGCAGCCTCCCCTATCTCCGCAGCGTGGACTCCCCGGAGACGGAGGAGGCCGTCCCCAACTACTACAGCCAGGAGACCTTTACCCTGACGGAGTTTAAAGAGCTGTTTATTGCAAACTATCCCACCGCCAACCTCTCCGGCAGCCCCTCCAACTGGTTTACCAACATCCAGCAGACGGAAAACGGCACGGTCCAGTCCCTGCAGGTGGGGGGCATCTCCCTCACCGGCAGCGAGCTGCGGACTCTGCTGGGCCTGCGCAGCGCATCCTTCACCATCTCCTTTTCCGACGATGTGGTGACCTTCTCCGTCACCGGCTACGGCCACGGCGTGGGCATGAGCCAGTACGGCGCCAATGTGCTGGCCCAGCAGGGCAAAACTTACAAGGAGATCCTCACCTGGTACTACACCGGCACCACCGTGGAGGTCTACGACAAATAAGCGAGGCCCGGGCGGAGCTGCCCGGGCCTTCCGTGTCTAAGTGCTGCCTTATAGATCGTCTGCGTCCTGTACGGGAATTTCCCCCGGGTCGGCAGGCCGGCCGGTGTAGCTGCCGCTGGGATCTGTCTGGCTGCTTTTCCAATTTGTCAGCGCCATGGCCTTCTCCATGGGCTCGGATTTCTTCTTCTGCTCCTGTTTTTTCATCTCTCACCCTCCCTGGCTTAGTCTGCCCTTCTTCCGCGGCCCTATGCTGAAAAATTACAGCACCTCTTGACATACTTAGATAATCTTGGTATATTGTACCTAGAAAATCTAAGTATAAGGAGGCTTTGCCATGTCACGAAAGGATACCGGCGTGCTGCCGGGCAGCACCGCCATGCTGGTGCTGGCCGTGCTGAAGGACCAGGAGCTCTACGGCTACCGCATCATTGAGGAGCTTGCCGCCCGCTCCCAGAACGTGTTCCAGCTGAAGGAGGGGACCCTCTATCCCCTGCTGCACACTCTGGAGAAGGAAAAGCTGCTGAAGGGCCGGGAGGCCCCGGCCCCCAACGGCCGCATCCGCCGCTACTACCGCATCACCCAGGAGGGACTGAAGGTGCTGGAGGAGAAGGAGGCCGCCTGGCACGTCTATGCCGGCGCCGTTTCGGCGGTGCTGGCGGGGGCATAGCCATGTTTGCCAAGGTATGGGTGGAGGAGGCCACCCGGAAGATCCGTTTCAAGCCCGACCGGGCGGCGGTAGGGCGGGAACTGGACGGCCATATCCGGGACATCCGGGACAAATACGAGGCCCAGGGCCTCTCCCCCTACGACGCGGAGATGAAGGCCACCGAGGACATGGGGGACCCCGCCGCCATCGCCGCGGAGCTGGGGCGGATCCACAAGCCCTACTGGGGCTGGCTGTGGCGGCTGAGCCAGTGGGTGCTGGGGATCTTTCTGGTATGGGCTGTCTTTGCGGGCATCGGCTATGTCCGGGACTATCTGGCGTATCCCCCCACGGAGATCGAACTGCCCCAGCTGCCGGAGGCGGTGGAAAGCAATGGCGCCTGGACGCGCCGGCTGCTGGAGCACTGGGACATCGGCGGCAGCGTCAACCTGGGGGGC
>CAJFPI010000218.1 GCA_904398675.1 uncultured Oscillospiraceae bacterium | reverse complement strand
GCCGCGGTCTACGGCGGCAGCTGGTTCCCCGAGGCGGCAGCCGGCGTCCTTTTGGGGCTGGGGGCATTCTTCCTTCCGGTCTTTCTCTGCCAGCTCTCCCTGCCCTCTCCCCTGTGCCGCCACAAGGCGGCGCTGTATGGCGGCGTGGAGAGTATTCTCCTCATCTTGCTGCTGGCGGTGTGCGCCTTTCCGGGCGGGGATTGGTTCTGGATGCCGGGCCTCCCTCTGGCGCTGTATGGCCTGGGCCTCCCCTGGGCCTGCCTGCTGCTGATCCGCTATGTCCCCGTCAACCGGTGGCTTAGGGCCGGCGGATGCTTTGCCGTCCTGGCCTTCTATCAGTTCTCCTTCGTCTGGGTGACGGAGCGGCTGTGCCTGCTGGGCGGGTATGTCACAGAGGACCTCCACCCCTTCGGCCCCCGGCCGGACTTCTCCAACTGGACGGACATCCGGCCGAGAAGCGAGAATGTCATGGCCCTCCTCACGGCCTTCTTCCTGCTGCTGGCCCTGATCTGCTGCGCTGTCGGCATCGTGCGGCGCAGCCGTGGCCCAGCCGCCACGCCGCCGGAGGCAGCGGAGACGGCGGAGGATCCGCAGGATTGATTTCACCCTTATATTTGAGCAAAAAATCGCCGGGGCGCGGAATCTTCCGCGCCCCGGTACTTATCTGCCGGTCTGTTATTTCAGGAATTTTCGGATCATCCTCTCCGCGGCCGGACCATAGGGCTGGTAGCGCATGGGCAGATCGATCCAGTTTTTCTTGTCCACAATGCTCTTTTTGTGGGAGAAGGTGTCAAAGCCCACCCGGCCGTGGTAGGCGCCCATGCCGCTGTTCCCCACGCCGCCAAAGCCCATCTTCGACGTGGCCAGATGGATGATGGTGTCGTTGATGCACCCGCCGCCAAACTGACAGCGGTCTGTCACATACCGCTCCTCCCCCTTACTGCGGGTGAAGAGATACAGGGCCAGGGGGTGGGGCCGCCGGTTCACCTGCTCCACAGCCTCCTCCAAAGAGGAGAAGGTCAGCACCGGCAGCACCGGCCCGAAGATCTCCTCCTGCATCACCGCGTCGTCCCAGGCGACGCTGTCCATCACCGTTGGGGCGATGCGGCAGGCCGCTCTGTCCCCCTCCCCGCCGCAGACCACCTTTACAGGGTCTATAAGGCCGCAGATGCGGTCAAAGTGCTTTTGGTTGATGATCTTGCCGTAGTCCCCGTTTTCCAGAGGCCGGTCCCCCAGCTGGACGCGGATCTGCTTTTGGATCTCCGCCACCAGGGCGTCCTTGATGGAGGCGTCGCAGTAGAGATAGTCCGGCGCCACGCAGGTCTGGCCGCAGTTGAGGAACTTACCGAAGACGATCCGCCGGGCCGCCAGGGGGAGGTTGGCGCTCTTCGTCACCAGGCAGGGGCTCTTCCCCCCCAGCTCCAGCGTCACCGGCGTCAGATGCTCTGCGGCCCTCCGCAACACCTCCCGCCCCACAGCGGGGCTGCCGGTGAAGAAAATATAGTCAAAGGGCTGGGCGAGAAGGCTCTGGTTCTCCTCCCGCCCGCCGGTGACCACCGCCACATGCCCCGGGTCAAAGCAGCTGGAAAGGATTTTCTCCAGCACCGCGCTGGTGCGGGGGGAATAGGCGCTGGGCTTTACCACGGCGGTGTTTCCCGCCGCCAGAGCGTCCACCAGAGGCTCCATGGCCAGCATAAAAGGGTAGTTCCAGGGGCTCATGATCAGCACACTGCCGTAGGGTACCGGCTTGACATAGCTCCTGGCGGCAAACTGGGCCAGGGGTGTGGCCACCCGCCGGGGCTTTGCAAAGGATTTAAGGTGGCGGATCATGTAGCTCAGCTCGCTGAGGGTCATGCCCACCTCGCACATATAGCTTTCAAAGGCACTCTTGCCAAGGTCCTGTTTCAGCGCGTCGTTGATCTCCCCCTCATGGGCACGGATAGCGTCCTGCAGCCGCCGCAGCGCCTGGACACGTCCGTCCGGGGAGAGGGTCTTACCGCTGGAAAACCAGGACCTCTGGGTTTCCAGAATGCTCTGTATCTCTTCCTGTCTCATAGCTCTCCTGCTCCTCCGTCACCATGGTGTAAAACCGCTCCAGCTCCCCGGCGTCCATCAGTTTCGGCACCGGGTAGAGGGGGTTGGCCTCCTTGTCGGCATAGCGGGCCAGCTGGGGGATATCCGCCCGCCGGATCTCCGGTATGATCTCCGGGATATCCAGCCGCTGCCGCAGCTCCCGGATGGCCCGGATCATCTTCTTCGCACCGGTTTCCGGGCTGTCCGTGCTGTCCGCCAGCCCCGCGGCCGCTGCCAGACGGCTGAGGGAACGCCAGGCTGCCGGGCCATAGTCCTCCAGCACATAGGGCAGCAGCACCGCGTTTGCCAGTCCGTGGGGCACATTGTACCGCCCGCCCAGGGAGTGGGCCACCGCGTGGACATACCCCACATAGGACTTGGTGAAGGCGCTGCCCGCCAGAAACGCCGCCCGCAGCATATTGGCCCTGGCCTCCATGTCATCCCCGTGGTCACAGGCCCGCTCCAGATTGGCAAAAATCAGCCGCACCGCCTCCTCGGCGTCCCGTCGGGTTCCCTTTGTGGTGGAGCGGCCGATGTAGGCCTCCACCGCATGGGTCAGGGCATCCAGGCCCGTTGTGGCGGTGATGTGCCGGGGAAGGCCCCGTGTCACCTCCGGATCCAGCACCGCATAGCGGGGGATCAGGGGGAAGTCGTTGATGGGATATTTGTGCCGGGTCTCGCTGTCAGTGATGACAGCCGCCAGGGTGGTCTCGCTCCCGGTGCCGGCGGTGGTGGGCACCGCCACCAGCAGAGGCAGCCGCCGGCGGACCTTCAAAATCCCCTCCATTTTGGCCAGGCTCTTCCCGGGGTTGGCAGCCCGGGCGCCCACAGCCTTGGCGCAGTCCATGGAGGAGCCGCCGCCAAAGCCGATAATGGCCTCACAGCCGTCCGCCCGGTACAGGGCCAGCGCCTCCTCCACATTGTCCGTGGTGGGGTTGGCCACTGTGCCGTCATAGACGCTGCAGCGAATCCCTGCCCCCCCAAGCACCTCCTCCGTGTGCCGGGTAATGCCAAGGCCGCGGATGCTGCTGTCGGTCACCAGCAGCACACGGTCGATGCCCTTCTCCCGGAACAGCTCCGGCAGCCGGTCCGTCCCGGTCAGAATTTCCGGCGTCCGGTAGGGCAGCAGCGGCAGCGCCATGCGAAAAACAGTCTGAAATGTTCTGCAATAGAGCATCCGAAAAACGTTCATACAGTTCCCTCCGCGGCGCACAGCCGCTCCAAATTCTTGGAAATCATGTCCAGCGCCTGATAAAATACGGCGCGCTGCTCCTCAGTCAGCCCATCGCCGCCCTTCTGGACGACACGCCGGATCGCAGCTGTCATCTTATCCGCCGCCGCAATGCCGGCATCCGTGAGATGGATCTTGGCCCGGTACCGCCGCTTGTCTCCGCCTGCCTGGAGCTGCACAAGCCCCAGGGCCTCCAGCCGGGAGACAGCCCGGGATACGGCCGCCTTGTCCTCCAGGCACAGGCCGGAGAGCTCCGCAGCCGTCAGCCCGTCCTTGTGACGCAGCAGCTGATAGAGGCACATCACATGGGTTCCCTTCAGTCCCAGCTCCGTCATCTCCCGGGTCTTGATGCGCTGGACTGCGCGGTAGATCCGGTTGATGGAGAGCACAAAGGTCTCAAACCGCTCTGTCATAGCGCCCTCCTGTGTCATAGTCTTTCACACACGTCCCGCATCATACTCCACAGATGTTGATTTGTCAACATCTATTTGTCTTTTTTTCTCTCTTTGATTTTTGTAAAAACTGCCAAAACAGTGGCTGCCACTCCCCGTCAGCTGCAAAAAGCAAGGCCGCCCGGAATGTATCCAGGCGGCCCTTCTGCAGCATTAAAAATCTCGTCAGGTCTGCGGCGCGGCGCCGCGAAAAAGGGGAATCCGTCTGCTGCCATGACATCTGCTGCCCGGCAGGCGGCATTGGACCAAGGGCGGTTACAGGCAGTACAGCAGCACACAGAAGTACTGCAGCACGCTGCCCGCCAACACAAACAGGTGCCAGACAAAGTGCATATAATACTTTTTGGACTTGTAAAACAAAATGCCCGCCGTGTAGGCCACGCCGCCTGAGGCCAGCAGGGCCACCCCCGCCGCCGGCAGCACCTGGATCACCGTGCGCAGGGCCGGGATGATCAGCCACCCCATGGCGGCGTAGAGAACCAGCGTCACCTTGCTGAACCGGTTGAGATCAATAACATCCAGAATGATCCCCAGCACGGCCAGAGCTGTGTTGACGCCGATAAGCACCCACCCCAGGGTGCCGCCCAGCGCCAGCAGCGCCAAAGGGATATAGGTCCCCAAAATCAGCAGGAAGATGGAGCAGTGGTCCAAAACCCGCAGGCGCTGCTTAAGGTCCGGGTTCTGCACGCCGTGATAGACAGCGGATGCCGTGTAGAGCCCCACCAGGCTGGCCACATAGAGCACCATGCCTGCCACCGCCTTGCCGTCGCCCAGCTGTGCTGCCTTCACAATCAGCGGGATGCCCCCCGCCACCGCCAGCACCGCACCAAGGCCATGGGAAATCGTATTGGCGATCTCCTCGCCCAGCGTCTGCGGCCGACGGATTTTTTCCTTTGCCATGCGCGTTCTCCTTTCATTTAAAACGAAGTTATCTAATATTTGATATTAGTATATGCAGTTTCATTCAATATGTCAAGTCGCTTTTTGTAAACAATCATGGTTTTCCATATTGCTTTTCCCAATTCTTTCGGGTATACTGAAACGGAACGGAAAAAGGAGGAAACGCGGGATGCTGGAAAAGAAACTGAAGGAATGGGAACACGCCCTGGCGGCATTTCGCCTGCCGGACTGGGAGAGCCTTCCGGAGCTGGAATTATATATGGATCAGGTGGTGCTGCTGATGACCCGCTACCTCTCCTTTCCGCCGCCGGCGGGGGAGGAGGAGAAGGTCATCACCGCCAGCATCGTCAACAACTATGTCCGCATGAAGATTATGCCCGCTCCGGTGAAAAAAAAGTACAGCCGGGTGCATCTGGCCTATCTGCTGGTCATCTGCACGCTCAAGCAGAGCCTGAGCATCGCCTCTATCCAAAAGCTGATGCCGGTGGGGCTGGAAGAGGAGGAGGTGCGGCAGATCTACACCCATTTTACAGAGCAGTATACCGGCGCCAGCGCCGCCTTTTCCCGGTATGTAGAGGAGTCCCTGCCCGGCATGCAGGTGGAGGGACTGCCTACTTCTGCGGCAGTGGTGGCCAATTTGGCCAAGTCCTTAACGGAATATCTTCTCACCACGCCGGAGGAGGCCGTGGAATAAAACGCTGCGGCGGGCTGATCGCCCTGCGGAGAGGCAACGCGCGGCACGCCCTGGCGGACAGGGCGGCTCCCCTTTTCTCCGGCGTATAAAGGCGGTCACAGGCAGGTGAGAACCAGCAGACAGCGGGGGAGCTTGAGGGAACGGCACCCGCCTCAAATGCAGCCAAATGCCCCGCGCAGCCTTGCAGCACAAGGCGTCTCTCCTGCAAAACAAGGACAGCCCCACTGCTCTGCAGTGGGGCTGTCCCGGTATTTCATGCTGTGAAAAAGTCTATAAAGACCTTTCACAGCATGGCGCGAAAGGACCCCCGTTCGGGGGTCCTTTTCGCGCAATCTAACGGATGTATGAGAAGTGAGAAAGGAGAATGGTAGCAAAGTTATTTCTCGGGGTGGCAAATCCCCTTGCTGGGGCAGTCGGCGCAGCCACAGCCGCAGCCGCCGCCGGACTTCTTCTGCCGGACCATGTGGACCACAATAGCGACCACAACCACCAGAAGAACGCCTCCCACAACCAGGGAGCCCCAGTTTTCAGCCAGCCAGGTCATGTCAATCCCCTCTTTTCTTTCTTATACGCGGACCGGAATATCACGCAGGGTCTTGCTCTCCTTATAGGGACGGAAGAGCAGGTACACCAGGGCGATCAGCGCCGCGAAGGCGATGACGGTCCAGATCCCGAAGGGAGCCTCACCGGTAATGAGCCCGCCGATCTGATAGACGATCATGGAGATCACATAGGCAAAGCCGCACATATAGCCGATGGCGCCCAGGGTCCACTTCCAGTTGTTCATCTCCCGCTTGATGGCGCCCATGGCCGCAAAGCAGGGGGCGCACAGCAGGTTGAAAATCAGGAAGCTGTAGCCGCTCATAGCGCCGAAGTCCGCGCCTACCAGGGCCCAGATGGCCTCGCCGTTGTCCCCCAGTTCCTCACCCGCAAACTGGTAGAGGACGCCGAAGGTGGAGACCACTTCTTCCTTGGCAATCAGGCCGGTAATGGTGGCCACAGCGGCCTTCCAGGCCCAATCGCCGATCCAGCCCAGAGGATAGAAGATCCAGGCGATGGCATTGCCGATGGCCGCCAGCAGGGAGGTATTGTTGTCCGCCACCTGCTGGAGCGTGCCGTCCACCACCCCGTAGCCCTGGAGGAACCAGAGGACGATGGTGGAGAGGAGGATCACCGTGCCGGCCCGCTTGATGAAGGACCAGCCCCGCTCCCAGGTCCCCCGCAGCACGTTGCCCATGGAGGGGATGTGGTAGGCCGGCAGTTCCATGACGAAGGGGGCGGGCTCGCCGGCGAACATCTTAAACTTCTTGAGCATGATGCCAGAGATCACCACCGCCGCGATGCCGATAAAGAAGGCGGACACCGCCACCCAGGGGCTGTTGCCGAAGATAGCGCCGGCAAAGAGGCCGATAATGGGCATCTTGGCCCCGCAGGGGATGAAGCCGGTGGTCATGACGGTGAGCTTCCGGTCCCGGTCCTGCTCGATGGTCCGGGAGGCCATGATGCCGGGGACGCCGCAGCCGGTGGCCACCAGCATGGGGATAAAGGACTTTCCGCTGAGGCCAAAACGACGGAAAATCCGGTCCATGATGAAGGCGATGCGGGCCATGTAGCCGATGTCCTCCAGGATGCACAGCAGGAAAAACAGCACCAGCATCTGGG
>CAJFPI010000217.1 GCA_904398675.1 uncultured Oscillospiraceae bacterium | reverse complement strand
GATTCCATGGAGGACCTGGAGACCTATAAGACCGATCCCCGCCATGTGGCGGTGAGCCAGCTGTGCCAGTCCATCCGGCTGGACCGGGTGGCGGTGGACTATGAAATCTGAGCGGACGGACTGTCCGCGCCGAGAGGAGAAAAACCATGGCGACTGCCTTTGAACATTTTGCTCTGACGGACCTGGTGGCAAAGCCGGAGGACGCCCTGCGCCTGGCGTCCCTGGCGGCGGTGGAGGGGGAGAAGATCCGCGGCTACGGCGGCAACTATTTCCAGTACCGCATGGGGGACGCCCGGGTCATCGTCCGCACGGCCATGAACTATGACAGCGGCGAGTCGGAGCTTCTGGGGCTGGACACCCACGCCGCCTCCGACTGTGTGTGGGAGTGCACCATCGCCCAGGACATCACCCCCCCTGACTACGACAGCATGGAGCGGCGGCTCATCGTCACAGGCCCCGGGGGCGGCGCGGCGGTGGTGGAGCTGGTGAACGCCGACGTGCTCCCCTCCTTCCGTCCCGGCCGGGCCCTTCGGCTCAACATGGCGGCCTTCCCCCGGTGGGTGGACTACCTCCCCGACGAGGCGGCCTATGTGGCCGCCCAGAAGGGAAAGCAGGACGGGGAAAATCTGGTGCTCAGCCAGGGGGGCCTCTTCTCCTGCGGCTATGTGCTGAAAAACGACCCCAGCGCGCCCCCCACGCAGCTGGAAGAGAACCTTGTCCAGATCCGCGGACTTGTAAAGGATGTAAAGGTGGGGGAGACCTTTATGGGCCTGGAGCCCATGACCACCTTCATCCGCGCCACGGTGGAGACCCACTTTGGCGACATCGAGGTCTGCCATACGGCGGAGATGGTCAGCGAGGGGCAGAAGGACCTGGTGAAGGTGGGCTCCACCCTCTCGGCCCTGTGCATCCTCTCCGGCGACCCCGCCATTGGGGCCTATGCCGGCGGGATCTTCCACAGCGAGGAGGAGGACCTGGACCTGCTGCAGTATTTCTTTGAAAACGGCGGGGCCGACCGGCTGCGCCCCGCCCTCCACAGCGAGTGCGTCTATGTCTCGGACTACTCCGGCAGCGCCCTGGAGGGCGCGGAGGCCACGGTGGCCCTTTTGAAGGAGGTCTCCGAGGCCCTGGACGAGGAGAGCCGCTACTTTGCCTACCCGGCGCAGATCACCAGCGTGGACGAGGCGGCGGGAAAAAACGCCCCAGGCTACGGCAAGGGCAAGCGCTGCCTGCTGCTGGCCCAGGGCGGACCGGAGCAGTATGTGGCGCTGTGCTTTGTGGAGACGGACAGCGTGGGCCGCATCCGCACCCTCCGCCTCAGCCAGGACCAGCGCTACCACTTCCAGCGGCTGGACAAGCAGCCCGACCCCTTCGCCGGGGTGGCCGCGCCTCAGGACGCTCTGGAGGCCCTGCTGCCCTGGGCGGTGACGGCTGGCATTGTGGCAGAGCCGGAGGAGATCACCGCCGACACCTCCGCCTTCCCCGCCTACACGGAAACGGCCAAGGCGCGGATGGAAACGATGGAGGCGGGCGAGGAGGCCCTGCGCGCCGCCTTCGGCGACCTCTTCCTTGCCCAGGCCGGCTGCGACCGGGAGCAGGGGGAGGCCCTGCTGGACGGATTTTTATGCTATGTGCGCCTGGCAAAGCCCGGCCCTGCAGACTATCAGCAGCAGCTTTTGAACGCGCTGGTGCTGGTGCAGCGGCTGGGTGCGCTGTACCGCAGGCGCTGAAATCACAAATTCCCCGGGAGGTAAATGGATATGGTGACAATCGGCACGGTGGCAGTCCACTCCCAGCTGGCCCTTGCCCCCATGGCCGGGGTCACGGACAGCGCCTTCCGCCAGATCTGCAGCGAGCTGGGGGCGGGACTGACCTACACGGAGCTGGTCAGCTCCAAGGCCCTGTGCTATCAGGACAAGAAGAGCCGGGAGCTGCTGCGCCTGTTTCCGGGGGAGAATCCCTGCTGCGCCCAGATTTTCGGCAGCGACGTCACCTGCATGGCCGAGGCGGCCCAGATCGCCGCGGAGGCCAGCGGCGCGTCCTTTATCGACATCAATATGGGCTGCCCGGTGGGGAAGGTGGTCTCCTCCGGCGACGGCGCGGCGCTGATGAAGGATCCGGAGAAGGCCGCCCGCATCGCTGAGGCGGTGGTGAAGGCAAGCCCTGTGCCGGTGACGGCGAAGATCCGCCGGGGCTGGGACAGGGGCAGCATCAACGCCGTGGAGCTCTCGGTGATGCTGGAGCAGGCCGGGGTGGCGGCCATCGCCGTCCACGGCCGCACCCGGGTGCAGATGTATGCCGGCCAGGCCGACTGGACCACCATCCGGGCGGTAAAGGAGGCGGTGCACATCCCGGTGATCGCCAACGGGGACATCTTCTCCGCCGAGGACGTGCTGAAGGTGCTGAAGGTCACCGGCGCAGACATGGCCATGATCGGCCGGGGCGTTTTCGGCAACCCCTGGATCTTTCAGCAGGCCAAGGCCGCCCTCAGCGGCCAGCCCATCCCCCCCAGGCCCCCCCTCAGCGAGCGGTGCGACCTGGCGGTGCGGCAGATCGAGCTGGCGGCGGAGCGCCGGGGGGAGCGGGTGGCCCTCCTGGAGGCTAGGCGGCATTACGCCTGGTATCTCAAGGGCGTGCCCCACGCCGCCTACTACAAGGAACAAATCGTACACATGGAGACACTGGAGGACCTGAGACGGGTCACAGCAGGCATCAAGAGGGATCTGCATGACGGAAACTGAGCTGGTGCGGGCCGCGCAGAAGGGGGATGAATCCGCCTTTGAGGAGCTGGTTCGCACCTACGAAAAGAAAATATACCACCTGTCGCTGCGGATGTGCAACAACCAGGAGGACGCCCTGGAAATCGCCCAGGAGACCTTCCTCAGCGCCTGGCGGGGCCTGCGGTTTTTCCGGGGAGACAGCAGCTTTTCCACCTGGCTGTACCGCCTGGCCTCCAACGCTGCCATTGACTTCCTGCGGCGGGAGGGGCGGCAGAGCGCCCTTTCCGGCCTCTCTCTGGATGACGAGTCCCTGCGTCTGGACCCGCCGGACTCCCCCGCCGCCTCCCCCCACGCCCATCTGGAGCGCAAGGAGCTGCGCGCGGCGCTGGAGATGGGCCTCATGGCTCTCTCGGCGGAGCACCGGCAGATCCTGCTGCTGCGGGAGCTGCAGGGGATG
>CAJFPI010000216.1 GCA_904398675.1 uncultured Oscillospiraceae bacterium | reverse complement strand
TTGGGAATGGAGGCGTTGACGGCGTACATGCTCATGTGGTCCCCGTTGTAGGTGCACCAGCCCAGGGCCAGCTCGCTGAGGTCCCCAGTGCCGATGACCAGGCCTCCGGTCTGGTTGGCCACGTCCATGAGCACCTGGGTCCGCTCCCGGGCCTGGCCGTTCTCAAAGGTCACGTCGTGGCGCTGCATGCTCTGGCCGATATCGGAGAAGTGGGCCTTCACCGCATTCCCGATGTCGATGGTCTTCAGCGTGCAGCCCAGCCGCTCCGCCAGCAGCACGGCGTTGGACTTTGTCCGGTCCGTGGTGCCGAAACAGGGCATGGTGACGGCGATGATGTCCTCCGCCGGGCGGCGGAGCATCTGCATGGCAAGGGCCGTGATCAGCACCGCCAGGGTGGAGTCCAGCCCCCCGCTGAGGCCTACCACCGCGGTTTTCGCCCCGGTGTGCTCCAGCCGCTTTTTCAGGCCCAGCGCCGCAATGCAGAGGATCTCATTACACCGCGCCGCCCGGTCCGTCTCGTCCTGGGGAACGAAGGGAGTGGGGCTGACGGGCCGGGTCAGGCGGGTATCCCCCGCAGCCAGGGAGAAGGTGCTCCGCCAGATCTCCTCCTTCCCCCGCCAGGCAGTAAACGTATTCATCCGCCGCCGTTCATAGCTGAGGCGCCCCACGTCGATCTCGCTGATGGTGAGTCCCGTGGCAAACCGCCGCTCCGCCAGGATCACCCCGTTCTCCGCGATCATGTTGTGGCCGGCAAACACCAGGTCCGTGGTACTCTCCCCCTCCCCGGCGTCGGCATACACATAGCCGCACACCAGCCGGCCCGACTGGCCGCTGACAAGCGACCGGCGGTAGGCCGCCTTGCCCACCAGCTCATTGGAGGCGGAGAGATTCAAAATCAGCGTGGCGCCGCCCTCAGCCAGGGCCGACGAGGGGGGCGTGGTGGCCCACAGGTCCTCGCAGATCTCCACCCCGATCACAAGGTCCGGCATCTCTTTGCAGGCAAACAGCTGCCTGTCACACAGGGAGACCTGCTGGCCCAGAAACTCCAGGCCGAACTCCGCCCCCTTGCCGGAGGCGAACCACCGCTGCTCGTAAAACTCCCCATAGTTGGGCAGATAGGTCTTGGGAACCAGGCCCAAAATCCCTCCTCCCTGTATAACCGCAGCGCAGTTATACACTTTGTTGTCCCATTTGCACCGCACCGGCAGGCCCAGGGCTGTCACCAGATCCAGATTTTTCGTGGCCTCCAGGATCGTGGCAAGCCCCTCCTCCGCCCCCCGGAGCAGGGTATCCTGCAAAAAAAGGTCGCCGCAGGTATAGCCGGTGAGGCACAGCTCCGGCAGGCACAGCACCCGCCCCCCCTGCTTGTCCGCCTCCCGCATAAGGGTGAAAATCTGCTCGGCGTTATAGCGGCAGTCCGCCACCCGGATTTTGGGCGTCCCGGCAGCAACCATGATAAATCCGTCCTTCATCCTATGCCCTCCCTTTCAAGGTGGATCTTTGTCCCCTATTGTACTCCAGCGCCTCCCAAAAAGCAAATCGAATCAGCAAAAAAACGGCAGGGGACAGGCCATCGGCCCATTCCCTGCCGTTTCCGTTATCCCTGTCCCTGCCAGCCGCTCCACGGCTCCTCCGGGCCGCCGGTGGGAGACACCCGGGTCTTTCCCACCGCGTAGAATCCCAGATCTGTCAGCACCATATAGGGGTTGACCCAGATCAGGGGCACGGCGCAGAACATCATGGAGAGAAACACCCACCCCAGAAAACTCAGGTCGCATGCCAGCAGCTGTCCCTTCATACCATAGGTCTGTACCTTGCTCAGCTCAATGGCCTGGGTCACCGTCAGGCTGGGATTTTCAATGATGTTGTAGATGGCAAACCGGTAGCGGTACATAGCCACAAGCCCCGGCACAATAAACAGGAAACTCCACAGCAGGATCCGCACATTGATGACGACATTGGCCCAGATCAGCTTGCCTGCGTGCTCAAACCCGTCGAACAGGGCGGCGTAAGGCGTCTCTACGCCGCGGCGGATCTCCATGCAGAAAAAAACGAATCCCGGCGCCAGCAGCGCGGAAATCAGATAGATCAAAATTGTCAGAAACGTGTTCACCATCGGCAGCTGGAGATAGATCGTCGCCGTGGAAATGGCGATTGGCTGCATCTCCAGCAGCAAAAGCAGCAGCGACAATACCAGGGTAACGCCAAAATAGACAGCGCCGGCGCCGATGACAGACCGCCGCCCGGTCCGGATCAGCCCCCGGGCCTCCGCCTTGATCGCCGCCCGGTCAATTCTCTTGCCCATAAGTCCTCCCGCTGTAATAAATCATCACTTTTTCAATATTTTTTTAGTATATCATATTCCCGTGTTTTTCGCAAGAGCTGCGCCGCCGGACAAGGACGAAAACCATCGGCGTTGTTAAAAAACTGTCAGCTTTTCAGAATTTTCTGTAGATTTCGACCAAAAATATGCTGGACAATGGAGGGGGCGCGGTGTATATTGATAGTTGTATATCGCTGTGCGGATTGCGCCCTGGCGCCGTCCCCTGCTTAGAGAGGTGAAAAGGATATGGCTCAGCCTTTCTTCGGCGGGATTCATCCCAACGACAAGAAAGCCGCAACCAACAAGAAACCCATCGAAAAGCTGCCGCCGCCGCAACAGGTGGTGATCCCCATGTCCCTGCACATCGGCGCCCCCTGCCGCCCCTGCGTGTCGGTGGGGGATCATGTCAACCTGGGGCAGCGGATCGGCGAGGCCACAGCCTTCGTCTCCGCCCCCATCCACGCCAGCATCTCCGGCACCGTGACGGCTATTGAGCCGCGCCCCCACTTCAACGGCACCGACATGCTCAGCGTCGTCATCGAAAATGACTATGAGGATACCCTGGACCCCTCTATCAAGCCTGCGGAGCATCCGGAAGACTTGACCGCAGAGGAACTGACGGAAATTGTGAAAAACGCGGGGATCGTGGGCCTTGGCGGCGCCACCTTCCCCACCCATGTAAAGATCTCCTCCGGCCTCGGCAAGGTGGACACGGTGATCGTCAACGCCGCCGAGTGCGAGCCCTACAACACCAGCGACCACCGGATCCTGCTGGAATACCCGGAGGAGGTGATCGGCGGGGCCAGGCTCCTTGCGCGGCTCTTCCAGGTGGATAAGGTTCATATCGGCATCGAGGACAACAAGCGCAACGCCGCCCAGCTGCTCCAGCAGCGCATCGCCGAGGAGAACGCCCCCGTGGTGGTGGATGTTCTCCACACCCGCTACCCCCAGGGGGCGGAAAAGCAGCTGTGCCAGTCCATCACCGGCCGGCAGGTCCCTCCGGGGGGGCTGCCCGCAGCCATCGGCTGCGCGGTGTTCAGCGTGGACACCACCGCCGCCATCTGGCGGGCCGTGTACCAGGGGATGCCGGTGATCCGCCGCATCGTCACCGTCTCCGGCTCCGGCGTTATGGAGCCGAAGAATCTGGAGTGCCGCATCGGCACGCCCCTCTCCTGTCTCTTCGACGCCTGCGGCGGCCTCAGCGAGACCACCTATAAAATCCTCATGGGCGGCCCCATGATGGGCAACGCCCAGCACACTGCCGACGTGCCGGTGGGCAAATGCACCAACGCGGTGCTGGCCTTTGCCCGGGAGGAGGAGCGCACCTCCCCCCACCCCACCTGCATCCGCTGCGGCCGCTGTGCCGATGTGTGCCCCATGCACCTCCAGCCGGTCTTTCTCTATCAGTACGCCCAGCGGGATATGCTCCCGGAGCTGGAGGCGGGCCATGTGATGGACTGCATCGAGTGCGGCGCCTGCACCTACATCTGCCCGGGCCGGCTCCACCTGGTCCACGCGTTTCGAACGGCGAAACAAAAGATCAATACCGCCCGGGCCGCGGCCAAGGCCGCCCAGCAGGCCAAGGCGGATGGAAAGGAGGGATGAGCCGTGACCGACTACAATGATCTCAAGCTCCGGGCCTCCTCCTCTCCCCATATCCGCGCCAAGGACGACACCCGCTCGGCCATGCTGGACGTGATGATCGCCCTGCTGCCGGCCCTGGCCTTTGCCGTCTTCAACTTCGGCCTCCGGGCCCTGACGCTGACGGCGGTCTCCGTGGCGGGGGCTGTGGCCTTTGAGGCGCTCTACCGGCTGATCATGAAAAAGCACCAGACCGTGGGAGATCTCTCCGCGGCGGTGACCGGGATGCTGGTGGCCTTTATCTGCCCGGTGACGGCGCCCTACTGGATGATTCTCATCGGCGACTTTTTCGCCATCGTGATCGTCAAGCAGCTCTACGGCGGGCTGGGGCAGAACTTTGTCAACCCCGCCCTGGCCGCCCGGGCCTTTCTCTTCTCCTGGGCCACTCAGATGAGCACCTGGGCCGCGCCGGGGACCCAGGCCGCCCTCTTCGGAGCGGTGGACGTGACCACCCAGGCCACCCCCATGTCCTATCTCAGCACCAACAGCCTGGCGGATCTCCAGGCTGTCTACGGGCTGGACGACATGTTTGTCGGCACCATCGGCGGCAGCCTCGGCGAGGTCTCCGCCGTGTGCCTGCTGCTGGGGTTCCTCTATCTTCTGGGCCGGAAGGTGATCTCCTGGCACATCCCCGTCAGCTTTGTGGGGACGGTGGCCCTCCTCACCTTCCTCTTCCCCCGGGGAAACGATCCGCTGACCTGGATGCTCTACAACGTGCTGGGCGGCGGGCTGCTGCTGGGGGCCATCTTCATGGCCACCGACTACGTCACCTCCCCCATCAGCAGGCGCAACCGCATCATCTACGGCGTCGGCTGCGGCCTGATCACCGTGTTTATCCGCTACTTCGGGTCCTATTCCGAGGGGGTGTGCTACTCCATTTTGTGCATGAACCTGTGTGTGTGGCTGCTGGATAAGTACTTAAAGCCCCGTCGGTTCGGCGCGGCGCGGAAACCCCTTTTCCGGAGAAAGGAGGCTGAGGAGAAATGAGCGGCACCAAAAATCTCTCCCCCGACACCGCCTATATCCTCCGCCTGGCGCTGACGCTGCTGGCCATCACCGCCGTCACCGCGCTGCTGCTGGGCCTTGTCAACTACATCACCTCCCCCATCATCGAGGCGCGCAACCTGGAAAAGCAGCAGGAGGCCATGGCCGCCGTGCTTCCGGCGGACAGCTACGAGGCGGTGGAGGGGTTCGTCCCCACCGGCCAGGTCACGGCGCTGTATGAGGCCGTCACCGGCGGCCAGGTCTCCGGCTATGTGGCGGAGGTCACCAGCAACGGCTTTGGCGGCGCCATGAGCGTCACGGTGGGGATCAACGCCGCCGGGGCGGTCTCCGGCGTGGTGGTCACCGGGCATGAGGAGACGCCCAATGTGGGCAGCCGTGTGGTGGACAGTCCCGAGGTCCTCGCCCAGTTCATCGGCCTCACCGGCACCATCACCGTCAACACCGGCGAGAATAAGATCGACGCTGTCTCCGGCGCCACCGTCAGCACCAACGGCGTAACCGATGCGGTGAACGCCGCCCTGGCCGCCGCGGCGCCCTATCTCGGCTGAAAAGGAGGGCATGGAGCGTGAATTTCAAGAAACAGCTGAAGGAGGGCCTTCTGACCCAGAACCCGGTGCTGGTACAACTGCTGGGCATGTGCTCCACCATGGCCATCACCACCTCCCTCTCCAACGGCCTGGGGATGGGCGTGTCGGTTCTCATTATCCTGACCCTCTCCAACATCATCATCTCCGCCCTGCGGAAGATCATCCCCGACAAGATCCGCATCGCCGCCTATGTGGTGGTCATCGCCGGGTTCGTCACCATGGTGGACCTGCTGCTGCAGGCCTATCTGGAGGACATCGCAGAGAGCCTGGGCGTGTTCATCCCCCTCATCGTCGTCAACTGCATCATCCTGGCCAGAGCGGAGTCCTTTGCCTCGAAAAACGGAGTGCTGGCCTCGGCGGTGGACGGCATCACCCAGGGCATCGGCTACACGCTGGTGCTGGTGGTGATGAGCGTGATCCGGGAATTTCTGGGCAGCGGCACCTTCGGCAGCGGCGTTCTCAACGGCGGCGCCGGCATCCGCCTCTTCCCGGAGGAGTACGGCGCGCTGATGCTGATCCTGCCGGTGGGCGGCTTTTTGACCCTGGGCTGTCTCATTGCGCTGATGCAGTGGGCCATGGGAAAGAGAAAGGGAGGGAAGTAAACCATGGATCTTACCAATCTGCTGGCCATCTCCCTGGGCGCCATTCTGGTCAACAACTTTATTCTGGTGCAGTTTTTGGGCATCTGCCCCTTCATGGGCGTGTCCAAGAAGATGGACACCGCCGTGGGCATGGGCTTTGCCGTGATCTTTGTCATGGGCATCGCCTCCGCCTTCTGCTATGTGGTCAACCTTCTCCTGGTCTATCTGGACCTGGAGTTTATGCAGACGGTGGCCTTCATTCTGGTCATTGCCGCGCTGGTGCAGTTTGTGGAGATGTTCCTCCAGAAGACCCTGCCCAGCCTCTACGAGGCCCTGGGCGTGTACCTGCCCCTCATCACCACCAACTGCGCGGTGCTGGGCGTGGCCCTGCTCAACGTGCAGGAGGGCTACAACTTTATTGAGTCTGTGGTCTACGGCGTCACGGGCGGGATCGGTTTCCTGGTGGCGATCGTTCTCTTCGCCAGTATCCGGGAGCGGCTGGAGTTCTCCCATCCGCCCAAGTGCTTTGAGGGGTTCCCCATCGCTCTGATCACCGCGGGGCTGATGGCCCTGGCCTTCTCCGGGTTCAGCGGCCTGGAAGTCTGGCCCATTCAGTAAAGGAGGGCGGCTATGATTTCGGTTGTATATGCTGTGCTGGTGCTGGGGGTGCTGGGGTGTCTCTTCGGCGGCGGGCTCGCCATGGCCTCCAAGGTGTTCGCCGTGGAGAAGGACCCCCGGGTTGAGGAGATCCAAAACACCCTCCCCGGCGCCAACTGCGGCGGCTGCGGCTTTGCCGGGTGCGCCGCCTGCGCCGCGGCCATCGCCTCCGGCGCCGCGCCGGTGAACGCCTGCCCGGTGTGCTCCGGGGAGCAGACCTCCGCCATCGCCGCCATCATGGGCGTGGAGGTGACCGCGGCGGCCCGCCAGGTTGCCTTTGTAAAGTGCGCCGGCGGAAACCGGGCCGGCCGGAAGTACGAATATGTGGGCATCGACGACTGTGTGGGTGCCATGAAGATCGCGGGCAACGGCCCGCTGGAGTGCGCCTACGGCTGCCTCGGCTTTGGCAACTGTGTCCGCGCCTGCGCCTTTGACGCCATCCACATCAACGACATCGGCGTGGCGGAGGTGGACCGGGAGAAGTGTACCCACTGCGGCAAGTGCCTTGCCGCCTGCCCCAGAAACCTGATCGTCAGCATCCCCTACGCCGCGGACATTATGGTTTCCTGCGCCTCCAAGGACAAGGGGGCTGCCGCCCGGAACAACTGCTCCGTCTCCTGCATCGCCTGCCGTCTCTGTGAGAAGAACTGCCCCCACGACGCCATCCATGTGGTGGATAATGTGGCGGTGATCGACTACGACAAGTGCACCTCCTGCGGCACCTGCGTGACCAAGTGTCCCCGGAAGGTCCTCGTCAACATCCACGACGACGGAAAGGTGGTCCCGGTGGCCACAAGCGCATAACTTCTTTCAAAATTATGAAAAGGAAAGCCCCAGCCAGGGGCTTTCCTTTTTTCATCTTAAAAGTATTTTTCCGTCCCTCATTGGGGGAGGGCGAATCCATCCCCCATTTTCTTTTCGTCATGCCGAAAAGACTGCGCCCGGAGGCGTGAATCAGAGGGCAGCCGCCGCATAGCGGCAGCACTTGGCCTGGAGATAAACGGGCCGTGGACGGTCCTCGTCGGCACAAGCTGCGCGTCGGTCGTTCCGTCGCAGGCGGCAGAGCTCCCTCGCTCCGCTGCGCCGGGCTCCGGCGAGGCCCCATCCTCCCGGCATCCCCAGCGCCGCTGACCACCCGGGCAGCGCGCAGCGGAGCGGTCAGCGCGGTAATAGACGCAGGCAGACACGATGCACAGCGAAAGGAGAGATATCCGAACAGGGAAACACGAAACTTCCTTTGTTCGGCAAAATAGTTTTTCTCTTGGACCGGCCGCAGCCCGTTCTCTTTTTTCAAAAAGAGAATGGGGGGCGGAACTCGCCCCCCGGCAGGGGAATGTCTACCGCTCCCGCCCCACCAGCCCGTCCAGAGACACGTCAAACAAATCTGCCAATGCCACAGCCGTCGGCAGCGGTGGAATCCTTATGCCATATTCATAGTTTTGGTATGCCCGGATACCCACATGAATTGCTTCCGCCACAGCATTCTGGGAGAGATGTCTCGCTTTACGAAGAGCAATCAAATTTTCAGCTAGCTTTTCCATAAAATATCTCCACAGGCACTTGACGCGCACACATGAACGTGATACCATAATAGCATAACGTTCATTTGTGCGTTAAGGAGTGATCTTCGATGACAGATTTCATGCGCTGGTTTTACGCCAATTACATCCGTCCACAGCTGGGGCGCATCCCCAGAGAGGCATACCAATACTGGATCTCCGCCCTGGAGAACGACTTGATGCCCTGCCAGAAAGAGGACTACGAAAAAACCTTGGAGTTTTATGCAGTCCACGCCTTCCTTCTGGGGGTGGAGACAGGCCGGGGGCTGTCGGAGGCCCTGTCCCCTACTCGTCCAGCTTGAGCACCGCCATAAACGCCTCCGTGGGCAACTGCACGCTCCCCAGGTTGCGCATCTTCTTCTTGCCAGTCCCGCAAAGTGCGCTTTGCGGGGTCCCCCAGGAATTTGACATGCTCGGCGGGAGTCAATCCCGCCTGCGCCGAGGTTTTGGCCTGGGGCCAAAACGCTCGCACGGCGCTTGCGCGCCGCCCCGCGCTGCGGGACCCCAGAGGGCAGAAGAAGATGCTCCTTCCTACTCGTCCAGCTTGAGCACTGCCATAAACGCCTCTGTGGGCAGCTGCACGCTCCCCAGGTTGCGCATCTTCTTCTTGCCCTCTTTCTGTTTCTCCAGCAGCTTTTTCTTCCGGGTGATATCGCCGCCGTAGCACTTGGCCAGCACGTCCTTGCGCATGGCCTTTACCGTCTCCCGGGCAATGATGCGCCCGCCGATGGCGGCCTGGATGGGCACCTCGAAGAGCTGGCGGGGGATGTTGTCCTTGAGTTTCTCGCACAGCCGCCGCGCCCGGGGATAGGCCTTATCCCGGTGAGCGATAAAGCTCAGGGCGTCCACCGCCTCGCCGTTTAAGAGCAGGTCCACCTTCACAAGGTCGCTGCTGCGGTAGCCGGACAGCTCATAGTCCAGGGAGGCGTAGCCCTTGGTGTGGGCCTTCAGGGTGTCGAAGAAGTCGTAGATGATCTCGTTGAGGGGCATCTCGTAGTGCAG
>CAJFPI010000215.1 GCA_904398675.1 uncultured Oscillospiraceae bacterium | reverse complement strand
CTTCAGGAGGTTGCCCGCGTCCATGCTGCCCTCGGTGCGGCCGGCGCCCACGATGTTGTGGATCTCGTCGATAAAGAGCAGGATGCGCCCCTCGCTCTTCTCGATCTCATTGAGGACCGCCTTGAGCCGCTCCTCGAACTCCCCCCGGTACTTGGCCCCGGCGATGAGGGCGCCCATGTCCAGGGCGAAGATGGTCTTGTCCTTCAGCCACTCGGGTACATCCCCGTTCAGGATCCGCTGGGCCAGGCCCTCCACCACGGCGGTCTTGCCCACGCCGGGCTCGCCGATGAGCACCGGGTTGTTCTTGGTCTTGCGGCTTAAAATCTGGATGGTGTGCCGGATCTCCGCGTCACGGCCGATCACCGGGTCCAGCTTGCCCTCCCGGGCCATCTCCACCAGGTCCCGGCCGTATTTTTTCAGGGCCTCATACCCCTCCTCCGGGTTCTGGCTGGTGACCCGCTGGCTGCCCCGGACCTTGTTGAGGGCCTGGAGGAATTTCTCCCGGTCCAGCCCCACCTGCTTGAAGATCCGGGTGCTGGGGGTGTTGTGCTCGTCGATGAGGGCCAGATACAGGTGCTCCACGGACACATATTCATCCTTGAACTGCTCCGCGTTCTTCTCCGCCGCCATCAGAATTTGGCTGAACCGGCGGCTGGCATAGAGCTGATCGCTGCCGCCGGAGACCTTGGGCAGCTTATCAATTTCAGACTGCACCTGGCGCTGCAGCGCGGACACGTCCAGCCCCATGTAGTTTAAAAGCTTGGGGATCAGCCCGTCCTTCTGGCTCAAAAGGGCCAGGTGGAGGTGCTCCCCCTCCAGCTGCTGCTGGCCGTTTTCAATGGCGATATTCTGGCAGTCCGCCACAGCGGCCTGGGCGTTCTGGGTGTATTTTTCAAAATTCATACTGTCTTCCTCCTTTGGCGCCCCCTTTCAGGAGCGCTTTTCTGCTTTTGACAGTATTGTACACCTGTTCGATCGAAATGTAAAGAGAAAAATTAGCACTCTCATGTCGAGAGTGCTAATTTTCTGTGAAGAAACTGTAAACCTTTTCAGGCAGCCAGGGGAAATGCTATTGGAGGACGTACAGGGCGTACCGCTCCTCTGTCAGCGCCGTCTCCCCCAGGTTCAGGTTGCCGCCGTAGAGGGACAGGTCCTCCCCGCCGGTGAGGACGGCGGTCTGGCTGGTAAAGGTCAGGCTGCTCCCCGCCTGGGGCAGCAGGCTGTAGCCGCAGAGATCCTTGTAGTCCATGTCCGGCGGACCGAAGTTGAGGCTGGCGGACTTGGTGTAGTCCGCTGTGACCTCCACGCTGCCCCCGGCAGGGACGGTGACCTGGGCGGCAAACCACACCACCCGGTCCGTCAGCCGCACCTGGGAGAAGAGGAACTCCTCCAGCAGCGGGAGATAGTGGGTGTCCTCCACCACCCCGTCGGACACGGCGGAGTAGAATGCCTCAAAGGGCACGTCCCGCCAGGCCCGGCCGCTCCCCTCCCGGAGATCCTGGAGGTAGTCCGCCGCCACCAGGCGGAGGATCTCATCCAGTGTGGTCTCCCGGCGGGTAAGGGTGCCGCCCACGGCGGAGAGCTCCTCCCCCGGGTCACAGCCGCCGTCCTCATAACCCTGGAGGACGGGGTTTTGGATGTCCTCCCCCACCACGATGAGATACCAGTCCCCCGCGGCATGGCGCACAAAGCCGGAGCTGGAGTATTTCACAACGTCCCCGTCGCCCCGGCTCATGCCGTTAAAGCCGTACTGCATCAAAGTGGTCTTTGTGGGGTCATAGGTAAATTCCAGGGCCAGGGTGGCCGCGTCGTCCCCCTCCGGGCCGTACTGGCCGGATACGGTGTAGACAATGGCCGGGGTGCCGGTGAGGTCCGCCGGGCCGTCCATGGCGTCGGCCAGGTAGCCCACGTCCTCCAGCAGGGCCGGCCAGGCGGAGAGGGCGTCCTCCTCCGAAAGGTCCACGCCCTTCCCCACATAGGCCTCTGTCTCCAGCGCAGCCCCGTCTGCTGTCAGCTCCGGGGCGTCCATGGCGTTAAAGCTCCCGGCCAGGGGGTAGAGCAGCGTCACCGTCTCATCTGTCTCCCCTGTGTTGGTGAGGACGTACCGGTCCGTCACGGCGATGCGGTACCGGTCCTCCCAGAAGTCGCTCTCCGCGCCGTAGCCGGAAAAGTCCAGCGCCACCTCCCGCTCCGCTGTAATGGCGGCGCTCTCCTCCGCCAGCGTCAGGGGCAGGATGGGTCCGGCGTCGTCGGTGAAGGTGGGCTCTCCCACTGCTCCCGCAGCACCGTCACCAATTGCGCTCTCCTGTCCGCCTCCTGCGGCGCTGCCGTTGCTGTCGCCGGCATCTGCCGCCGAGCTGTCTGTGCCGCTGCCGGCCATCTGCAGGCCCCCGGAGGACAGGAACCATCCCACCCCCACGGCCAGCACCAGCGCCGCCGCTATGGGGGCCATCCGGCGCAGCCGGGCGCTCCACCGGCGGGCAAACCGGTGCCGCTGGGCCGCCTCGATCCGCTCATCCGGCAGGTTGGTAATGGCGTCATATAATTTTTCCGTCTCCTTCATAGGACGATCCCCTCCTCTTCCAAAAATTTCCGCAGGCTCTCCCGCAGCCGCCCCAGCCGCTTGGTGGCGGCGTTGGGCGACAGCCCCGCCTCCCGGGCCAGCGTCTTGACGCTCTCCCCGTTCCAGTACCGGCGGAGGAACAGCGTCCGCTCCTCCTCGCCCTGACGGCCCAGCCACTGGTCGATCAATCCGCTGAGCTCATGGGCCTCCGCCGTGCGCCGGGTAGCGTCCGGCGCAGGAACGCAGTCCTCCAGCTCGCTGAGCAGCACCTCCACCCCGCCAAAGCGCTTTTGGGCCCGGCTGGCCCGGTAGCGGCTGATGGAGAGGTTGCGGACAATCCGCCCCAGGTAGGCTCTGAGGCTGTCCGGCCGCTGGGGCGGCATGGTGTCCCAGGCCCTGTGGTAGGTGTCACTGACACACTCCTCGCTGTCCTGGCGGCTGGTGAGGATGTTCATGGCGATTGTGTGGCAGAACCGGCCGTATTTCCGGTCCGTCTCCTGGATGGCGCTCTCGTCCCGCCGCCAGAACAGGTCGATGATCTGCAGATCCTCCATCCCCCTCCCTCCTTTCACTCTACTAGACTAGACGCAGCGGGGAGGGGAAATCTGCCGCCGCGGGGAAGAATTTTCAGAAATTCGATAGAAGGTCGGATCGCCTCCGATTTTCTCTATGGATATTCTACCATATTTTCCTGCTCCCCACAATGAAACGGCGGTCGGTTGCGCCCTCTCACATTGACTTTCCAGGAAAATCCGGGTATGATAGATGGGCTTGGGCGGAGCGCCGCCCATATCGAGAAGAAAAACGCTGTGAGGAGCCGCTATGGAAAATTATCTGCATCTCCACCTGCCGCCCAACGATATTCGGAATATCAGCAGCATCGGCCTTGCCCACCTGGGGGATGCGGTGTATGAGCTGATGGTGCGCTCGTGGCTGTGCGTCCACGGGGCCGCCACCGGCAAGCACCTCCACCGCGCCGCCGTAGAGCTGGTGCGGGCGGAGAGCCAGGCCAGGCGGTCGGAGCGGATCCTTCCGCTGCTGACGGAGGAGGAGGCGGCGGTGTTTCGCCGGGGGCGCAACGCCAACGTCCACACCATCCCCCACAGCGCCAGCCGCGCCGACTACTTAAAAGCCACCGCCCTGGAGTGCCTCTTCGGCTACCTCTATCTCCAGGGGGATACCGAGCGGCTCAACACCCTATTTTGTACCATGATGGAGGAATGACCCATGCCCTTGGATGCCGTATGTCTCACAGGCGTGGTCCGGGAGCTGCAGCGCAGCGCCGTGGGCGCCAGGGTGGAGAAGGTACAGCAGCCCGCCCGGGACCAGATCGTGCTGACACTCCGGGGAAACCGGCGGCTGCTGCTGTGCGCCGGGGCCAACCAGGCCCGCATCCACCTGACTGCCCAGCCCCGTGAAAATCCTGCCGCGCCGCCCATGTTCTGCATGCTGCTGCGAAAGCACCTGAGCGGCGGCGTGCTGACGGAGATCACCCAGCCCAGCCTGGAGCGGGTGGTGTTCCTCACCTTTCAGGTGCTCAGCGAGCTGGGGGAGCCGGGGCGGCGGCAGCTGGTGCTGGAGTGTATGGGCCGCCGGTCAAACCTGGTGCTGCTGGACGGCGAGGGGCGGATCATCGACTGCCTTCGCCGGGTGGACCTGGAGATGAACCAGCAGCGGCAGGTGCTGCCCGGTCTTTTCTACCGCATGCCGCCGGCCCTCAGCAAGGAGGATCCCCTGGCTGTTGGCCGGGAATCCTTCGCCGCCCTGGCCTGCGGGGCAGACGGGAAGGCCATAGATGATTTTCTGCTGGACGATTTCTTCGGCCTCTCCCCCCTCATCTGCCGGGAGCTGGCCTTCCGCGCCTGCGGGGAGACTGACGGCCGCCTGGATGCGGGGGATGAAGGGCTGCTGGAGCGGCTGGAGAACACCTTTTTTGACTGGCAGGATGCTGTAAAGGAAAACCGTTTTTCCCCCACTCTGCTGCAGCGGGAGGGAAAGCCCCTGGACTTCTCCTACTGCCCCATTGGGCAGTACGGCCCGGCGGCGGAGGTCATTTCCTTCGACACCTTCTCTGCCCTGCTGGACGCCTTCTATGAGGCCCGCGACCGGCAGGAACGGTCCCGCCAGCGGGGGCAGGACCTCCACCGGGCTGCCCTCACCGCCCGGGACCGGGTGGCGCGGAAGATCGCCCTGCAGGAGCAGGAGCTGGCCGAGACCGAGCAGCGGGAGACCTGGCGGCTCTGCGGCGAGCTGATCACCGCCAACCTCTACCGTCTGGGACGGGGGGAGACGATGCTCCGGGCGGAGAACTACTACGAGGAGGGCTGTCCCCAGGTGGAGATCCCCCTGGATGGCCTGCTGACCCCCCAGGAGAACGCCGCCCGGTATTTCCGCCGCTATCAGAAGGCCAAGACCGCCCGGCTCCACCTCACCGAGCAGCTGGAGAAGGGCCGGGGTGAGCTGGCATATCTCAACAGCGTCCTGGACGAGCTGAGCCGGGCGGAGCTGGAGCAGGACTTCCTCGATATCCGCGCAGAACTTGCCGCCGCCGGATATCTCCGCGGGCAGGGCCGCGGGAAAAGGGAGCCGCGGCGGGCCGCCTCCCGCCCCAGGGAGTTCCGCTCCTCTGGAGGGTTCCGCATCCTGGTGGGGCGCAGCAACACCCAGAACGACCGCCTGGTCCGGGAGGCCGACAAGCGGGACTTGTGGTTTCACACCCAGAAGATCCACGGTTCCCATGTGATCCTCTGCACCGGCGGCCAGACGCCGGATGACCGGAGCGTCACCGAGGCCGCCACGCTGGCCGCCTGGTTTTCCCAGGGGCAGGAGAGCCATCTGGTGCCGGTGGACTACACCCAGGTGAAAAACGTGAAAAAACCCGCCGGCGCCCGGCCGGGCATGGTGACCTACACCACCTATCAGACCGCCTTTGTCCGCCCTGACAAGGCGCTGGTCCAGGCGCTGGCCGTTTCAAAATAAACCTTCATGCGCTATAGCGCACCACGATAATGGGCAAAAGGAAACT
>CAJFPI010000214.1 GCA_904398675.1 uncultured Oscillospiraceae bacterium | reverse complement strand
GTCGCCGATGATGTCGATGTCCGCCTGGTAGAACTCCCGGAACCGGCCCCGCTGGGCCCGCTCCCCCCGGTAGACCTTGCCGATCTGATAGCGGCGGAAGGGGAAGGAGAGGTCGGCATAGTGGAGGGCTACATACTTGGCCAGGGGTACCGTCAGGTCAAAGCGGAGGGAGAGATCGCTGTCCCCCTTCTGGAAACGGTAGATCTGCTTTTCCGTCTCGCCGCCGCCCTTTGCCAGCAGCACCTCGCTGCTCTCGATGATGGGGGTATCCAGGGGAGTAAAGCCGTAGAGGCCGTAGGTCTCCCGCAGGATCTCCATAATGCGCTCCATCTGCTGCTGGGGGCCCGGTAGCAGCTCCATAAACCCGGAGAGGGTCCTTGGGGTCATTTTTGCCATAGTCATACTCCTTTTATTTATAATATTATAATTATTATCATTTTATAATAGGGAACGATTTCCCACCCCCATTGGGGGAGACGTATAACCACCCCCCATTTTCTTTTCGTCTTGCCGAAAAGAAAACGGGCCGTGGACGGTCCAAAAGAAAAGGGCGCCCATTTCCAAATAGAGAGACTCTGTCCCTCTTCCATCAGACCAATCATCTTTCGCCGGTAGACGTGTCTGTCTGCTCCTCTTTCCGTGCTCCCCGCTGACGCTTAGCGCTAGTGCGGCGGTGGACGGTGGTGTACCGCACCATGTTCTGCAGGGTACGGTAGACACTGCTGCCCGCAGGTCTGGGGGCCATCGGTTTCACAGGCCGGCAGGCGAAGTGGGGGAATGCTGGGACCGGGTAGGTGTACCTGTTTCCGACGGCGGGGGCAAAAGAGTGCTCTCCATGACCCTGCTGCAAAAAACGGGGTCTTTAGGGGCGGAGCCCCTGAACTGATTTTTGCCTACTTTTGTTCAGCGACAAAAGTAGGCCCCCGGAGGGTGGGAACCCTCCTCTTTCGGCAAGACGAAAAGAAAATGGGGGGTGGGAACCGCTTGGGAATGCGGAAAAGCCGTCAGCGATTGACTTCCCTCTTGTCCGTGCGTCCCAGAAGGTAATCTATAGAAACATCAAAGTAATCTGCCAGGGCTACTAAGCCCCGTGCATCTGGGAAATTCGTGCCTTTCTCATAAAGATAAACGGCATATTTTGAAACACCAATGACAGAGCCAAGCTGTTCCTGGGACAGCTTACTTTGTTTGCGTAATGTCTTGATACGGTCTGAAAATATCTGCATGTAGAAATCCTCTCTTGGCAATAGATGAAAAATCTACTATAGTATAGTTGATAATAAATCTACTAGAGGTGATATTAATTGAATCATAACATATTGCATGAGTTATTTTTGATTGCAGACCCCATTCCCTCCTCTCCGGAGGAGCGGGCGGCCATCCGGCGCTTTGACGGGCTGTGCGCGGCGCTGGGGGAAAAACTGACAGGGGAGGAGGCGGACCGTCTGCTGTCGGCTGCGGTGGCCGTGGGGACGGCCGACCTGGAGCGGAGCTTTATCCGGGGATTTCAGCTGGGCATGCAGCTGACGGCGGCGGGGCTGCAGGGTGAAAAAATGCTCTCGTCCACGACATAGCGGGACGAGAGCATGAAAATCCTCATACTTCGTGGTGCCACCCACATTCGGTTTCCCCTTGAAGGGGCAAACCCTCCTTGGTTCTCTTTCCGGCGGCGGAACCCTGCCGCAGGCGTTTCCGCCCCGCGCTCCCCGGCTGTCTTCCTCCGTTCCAGTCCCCGCGCCGCTCTCAGCCTGCGGCGGCGCTCTCTGTGGGGTGGGCGGCGGAGTACTCCTGCCGGATCCAGGCGCTTATACTCCCGCGCTGTCCCCCGCAGGGGAGGGGAGCCTTTGCTGCTGCGGTCTCAAAGACCTCTTTTTTTCTAATTGACCAAAAGTGCAGGGAATTGTCGTGTGCATTATATCGCCGGGAAGGGGGAAAAGTCAATCCCCTTCCTTATTTATTCAGCTTATTCTTGGGGTTTACGATGTTGCGCCAATCCAGATCGCCCCGGTCAAGGCCCAGGACCAGCATCTCTGCCGTGGCCACGTTGCTGGCAAAGGGGATGTTGTTCTGGTCGCACAGCTGGGAGATGTATAAAAGCTCCTTATCCATGGAGGAATCGTTGGGGTCCACAAAGAACAGGACCATGTCGATCTCGTTGTAGGCAATACGGGCGCCGATCTGCTGGCTCCCTCCGTGCTGGCAGGACAGGAACAGATGAATATGCAGCCCGGTCTCTGCAGCCACCAGCTTGCCTGTGGTATTGGTAGCGCAGAGATTGTGGTGGCTCAGAACACCGGCATAGGCAGAACAGAACTGCACCATCAAATCCTTTTTGTTATCATGTGACATAAGCGCAATATACATGTTGCGCCTCCTTTCTATGGTCAAATCCCTCAATCTTCTCTCTCATATGCTGCACTTCTGTCTCCTGCGCCGCAAAATGGCTCCATCTTTTCCATTTTGTGCCGCTTTTCCTGCTTTATCCCATATTCTTCCTATATCAATCAGTGAATCCGCATCAGTGGAACGCGGATCCCTGTAATTCGTGCGGCAATATTGCGGTAGGCCCGACCGGCATACCGGTCGCTGCCCAAAAACGGCAGCGGGATTCCCCGGCCCATAGCCAGCGTCAGCGCCTCGTCCTCCGGCACAACGCCCAAAAGGGGGAGTCCGGCGGTGTCGATGGCGTCGTCAATGGTTTGGTGCAGGGAGCGCATCAGCCGCCGTTTGCACCGGTTTACCACCAGATGCACCCGCCCTCTGGGCAGCCGCCCCAGCTCCATCACAGTGCGCTGGGCGTCCCGCAGGCTGGTGGGGTCTGTGGTGGTGACAACGATTGCCCGATCACATCCGGCCACTGCCAGCCGGAATCCCGCACCCAGGCCGGCGGCTGCATCGATGAGGCAGTAATCAAACTGTCGGCGGATCTGGGACAGCATCCGCTGGAAGGCCGCCGAATCGACGGGACGGCGCAGGGTATTTGGCGCGGTCAGCAGCGACAGGGTGGGGACACGGGGGTGTGGGGTAATGGCCTCCTCCAGGCTGCAGCGCCCCTCCAGCACGTCGGTGAAATCCATCACCATGCAGTCGCTCATGCCCAGGGCGATGTCCAGGTTGCGAAGGCCGATGTCACAGTCCAGGCAGAGCACCTTTTTCCCCATGTTCGCCAGATACAGCCCAACATGAGAGACAAAGGAGGTCTTGCCCGTTCCGCCTTTGCCGGATACCACGGCAATCACCTGTCCCATGTCCAATGCTCCCTCCTCATCCTTTATGCTCCCTTCCGTTTCCGCCTACAGCGGCTGTTTTTTGATCTGTGCAAACCGCCTGGGGTACTGCCTGGGGGTCTCTTTTTTCTTGCGGATCACCAGCAGGCGGTGGCGGATGTCCGTTGTGGGGATGGTGTAGTCGATGACCTGCTCCAGGGCCCCTCCCAGCTTTTCCAGGGCCTTCTCCGCCCCCTGGATCTCCTCCCGGCTGTCCACCGCCTTCATGCTGAGAAAGCGCCCCCCCGTCTTGACCAGGGGGAGGCACAGCTCCGCCAGGATCCGGAGGTTTGCCACTGCCCGGGAGACCACCACGTCAAATCTCCCGCGGTGATCCCGGGCAAACTCCTCCGCCCGGCCGTGGATGCATTCCACATCGGCAAGGCCCAGGGCGGCGCAGGTCTCCTGGAGAAACGCCACCCGCTTGCCCAGACTGTCCAGCAGCGAGACATGGAGGTCCGGATGGGCGATGCGGAGGGGGAGGCCGGGAAACCCCGCCCCTGTGCCAACATCCAGCAGGGAGCGCCCTTCCAGTCCGCCCGCCTGCCACACGGCCAGGCTGTCCAGCAGGTGGAGGGTGGCCACCTCCCCGGGATCGGTGATCGCCGTCAGGTTCATCACCTGGTTTTTCTCCAGCAGCAGCCGGGTAAATTCCTCCAGCTGTGGAATGCATTCTATCCCGGCCCCCACCTGAGGCAGGCCGGTCTCCAGAATCTCCCGCATCAGGACTGTTTCTCCTTCAGAAGATCTCGAATCTCCGCCAGCAGCACCTCTTCACGGGAGGGGGCCGGCGGAGCTTTTTCCTCAGCAGCCTTCTCCTCCGCCGGTTTCCGGTGGAGGCGGTTGATGGCCTTCACCATGCAGAAGACGATGAAAGACATGATGATGAAGTTTAAAACTGCCTGGAGAAAATTGCCATAGGTAATGACAGCCCCGCCAATGGTGACGCTGAGGTCGGCAAAGCTGATCTGGTCAGTGAAGATGCCCAGCAGGGGCATGACGATGTCGTTGACCAGGGAGGTGGTAATGGCGCTGAAGGCGCTGCCGATGATGACGCCCACCGCCAGGTCGATGACGTTGCCCCGGCTGGCAAAGGCGCGAAATTCACGAAGAAATGCTCTCATAATATGCTCTGCTTTCTTTTGTCAGGCCCTGTCGGGCCTTGGATTGTCCTTTGGGGTATCTCCCCGCCCCTGTATTCCGGCAGGGAAGGGGGGGGAGGTCAGTGTTTCGGCGTCAGGATCTCCTTGCCGCCCATGTAGGGGCGCAGGGCAGCAGGAACTTTGACGCTGCCGTCTGCCTGGAGATTATTTTCAAGCAGGGCAATGAGCATCCGGGGCGGGGCCACCACGGTGTTGTTTAAGGTGTGGGGCAGGTACATCTTCCCGTCAGCCCCCTTCACCCGCAGTTTCAGCCGCCGGGCCTGGGCGTCTCCCAGGTTGGAGCAGGAGCATACCTCAAAGTACTTCTGCTGCCGGGGGCTCCAGGCCTCGATATCGCAGCTCTTCACCTTCAGGTCCGCCAGATCGCCGGAGCAGCAATCCAGCTGCCGCACGGGGATGTCCAGGGAACGGAACAGCTCCACACTGTACCGCCACATCTTTTCATACCACTCCATGGATTCCTCCGGCCGGCAGACCACGATCATCTCCTGCTTTTCAAACTGGTGGATGCGGTAGATGCCCCGCTCCTCCAGGCCGTGGGCCCCCTTCTCCTTGCGGAAGCAGGGCGAGTAGCTGGTCAGCGTCAGCGGCAGCTTGGCGCCGTCCAGCG
>CAJFPI010000213.1 GCA_904398675.1 uncultured Oscillospiraceae bacterium | reverse complement strand
TGAAAGCCAGCGTCTTTTAGGCGCTGGCCGCACTATGCCCTTTTAGGGCTTGTTCAAGCCACGCGTTTCACGCGTGGTCTTGACTTTTCCCGGCCGCAGCGGAAGGGGGCAGCCTGTCGCCGCATCCTGAGAGTGAACGGGAAACCGCAATCTGTCCCCAAGAAAACCTTAATAGGTGTCAGCTGGCAAATTCTTCTTGACAAAAGAATATGTAAGTGATATTATTTTGATATCAAATCTAAAGGAGAGAGCGACATGGAAGAGAAGATTCTCAAAAAGGGCAGAAACGGCCTTGTCATGCTGCTGTTCCTGCTGCTGCTGTATGCGGCGGCCATTCTGGGCCTTATCGCCTGCGGAATCCGCCTGGACCAGGGAGATGAATCGTTCCCTGCAATCGCGGGGATGGTGGTCTGCATCCTGTGGGTCTGCCTGGGCTGGATCCCCATGTGCGGCCTGAAAATCATCCGGCCCCAGGAGGCCCTGGTGCTGACCCTGTTCGGCAAGTATATCGGCACGCTGAAGGGGGAGGGGTTCTATTATGTCAATCCCTTCTCCTCCGCCATGAATCCCGCCGCAAAAACCCGTCTCGGGCAGAGCGGCGATGTAGATGGCGGAAAGAATGTGGTGAAGGCGGACCCTGAGGCCGCCAGCAAGAAGATCTCTTTGAAGATCATGACGCTGAACAACGCCCGCCAGAAGATCAATGACTGCCTGGGGAATCCCGTGGAGATCGGCATCGCCGTGATGTGGCGGGTGGTGGACACAGCCAAGGCGGTGTTCAATGTGGACAACTACAAGGAGTATCTCTCCCTCCAGTGTGACACCGCTGTGCGGAACATTGTGCGGATCTACCCCTACGACGTGGCCCCCAATGTGGATACCACCGGCGACGGTATGGCCGACGAGGGCAGCCTCCGGGGCTCCAGCGAGGTGGTGGCTGCCCGGATCCGGGAGGAAATCCAGAGCAAGGTGGCGGATGCCGGGCTGGAGATTTTAGAGGCGCGGATCACCTATCTGGCCTATGCCCCGGAAATCGCGGCGGTCATGCTCCAGCGCCAGCAGGCCAGCGCTATTGTGGACGCGCGGAAGATGATCGTGGATGGCGCAGTTGGCATGGTGGAGATGGCGCTGGAGCGGCTCAATGAGAACCAGGTGGTGGAGCTGGATGAGGAGCGGAAGGCCGCCATGGTTTCTAATCTTCTGGTGGTACTCTGCGGCAACCACGACGCCCAGCCGGTGGTCAACTCCGGCAGTCTCTACTGATATGGGCGAGGACAAGAAAAAACAAATCCCTCTCCGCCTTTCCCCAAAGCTTTACGCCGCTATTGCCGCCTGGGCAGAGGATGACTTCCGCTCGGTGAATGGCCAGATCGAGTATCTTCTGACCGAGTGTGTCCGCCAGCGGAAGAAAAACGGCAAATATGTTTCGGACGAGATCGACGTGCCGCCGGAGCTGGATATCAAATAGTCACGCCCGAAGGGGGCATGCCGCGGGACGCCGCGGCAGTACACAGCGCGGGACTGCATCAGGCAGTCCCGCGCTATGTTTTATGCGCTTTATGACGGAAGAAAAGGATGTCAACCGGGAAAGATCAGGGTGTCTACAAATCCCTCCTCCCCGTAGCAGAGGATGTCCCCGCCGATTACCAGATCCCCGCAGAGGTAAAGATTGGCTTGTACGTTCTCCGGGCAGTCCGGGTAGTTGGTTACCTGGTAGCTGTAGCGTTTCACCTGCATGCCGGCGTAGGGGGCCAGGTCGAAGCCCTGCTCCTGCTGCAGCTCGTTGTAGGCCTCATAGGAGGCGTTCAGCGGCTGAGGCAGAGTAAACTCCAGCGTTTCAATGGGAGCTGCACTCACGGCCCAGCCCAGGGCTGTGAGATAGGCGGTCCGCTCCGCGTCGGTAGCGGCGACAACGGTTTCCTCACCGGGGGATGGCTGCTGCTTGACCCGCCCCACCACCAGGATCAGGACGATGAGAACCAGACCGCACAGCACCACATAGGCGATTGCTTTTTTGGGGGGGATTTTGGCGGATACAATGAACATGGCACCACACTCCTCACTGTTACATATTCCCTTTACCTGATCCATATGTTACAATAGAAAAAAATATGCAAGGGGGAACCGGCGGGAAACCGTCCGCTGCTGCTGAACTGCGGCAGCACCTTGGAGAAGGGAGCGACCATGGGACAGGAGAGGCTGGATAAGCTGCTGGCTGCCACAGGACGGTGGTCACGGCGGGAAGCAAAGACGCTGATCCGGGAGGGGCGGGTTCTGGTGGGCGGACGTCCGGCATTGCTGCCGGAGGGAAAGGCAGACCCGGAAGAGGAGGAAATCCTTGTAGACGGAACGCCGCTGAACTGGGAGCGCTATACCTATCTCATGCTCAACAAGCCGGCAGGCGTGGTATCCGCCACGGATGACCGGCGGCAGAAAACCGTTTTGGACCTCCTGCCGCCGGAGCTGCAGCGCAGAGGGCTGTTCCCAGTGGGGCGGCTGGACCGGGATACGGAGGGCCTCCTCCTGCTGACCAACAACGGCCCCCTGGCCCACCGTCTGCTGGCACCGCGGCGCCATGTGGACAAGCGCTACTATGTGGAGCTGGACGGCCCGGTGGACAAGGATGACGCGGCAGCCTTTGCCGCGGGGATGATGCTGGGCGGGGAATCCTGCCTGCCGGCGCTGCTGGAGCCGGGCGAACAGCCCGGTCAGGCCTTTGTCACTTTGCACGAGGGCAAATTTCACCAAATCAAACGGATGTTTTTCAGCAGGGGTAGGACAGTTTTGTATCTTAAGCGGATGAGCATGGGCCCGCTCACGCTGGATCCCCAACTGCAGCCAGGTGAATTTCGCAACTTATTTGAGGAAGAAAGGCAGGATTTGGAGAAGATCATGCGAGAATAGACATGAAGTGGCAGAATGAACAAAAAAATCTCATTTTTTTGTGGAAAAAAGAAAAAAGTTCTTGCAATCTGATGAAAGAGACAGTATAATGAAAAAAGAACCGGCATATTGCACAAACAGGATTGTGTGCGGTCACCCACAGGAGGAATGAGGATGTCAGGTAGAATTTTTCAGAATGTTGTGCTGCAGATCAAGGAGACGACGGATAAGGTCATCGGCGTCCTGGATGGGGAAGGCACTGTCATCTCCTGCAGCGATCTGGGACTGATTGGAAACAAGTGGCCGGAATATGTGGATGTGATCGTCCATGCAGAGGGGCGCTGCATCTCCTACCAGGGCAAAAGCTTTAAGGCGCTGGCGGGCTGGGGCAGTCAGTTTGACTATGCCGCCTTTGTCATGGCCGACGATGAGGTGGGCCGGGCGGTGTGCGCAGTGGCCAGCGTCTCATTGAATGGGGCCAAGGCGTATTACGAGGAGAAACACGACAGGGGATCCTTTATCAAGAATATTATCTCGGACAATATCATGCTGGGGGATATCTATATGCGGGCCAAGGAGCTGCATGTAGATCCTGAGGTGCCCCGCAGCGTCTTTGTCATCCGCAATGTGGATCAGGCGGAGGCGGTCCATGTGGATGTGATCCAGGGCCTGTTTCCTGACCGGCAGGCGGATTATGTGCTGAATGTCGGGGATGCGGACGTAGCGCTGATCCACCAGCTGTCCGAGAGCAGCCCGGAAAAGGAGATGAACCGCATCGCCGTAACGCTGGAGGAGGCGCTGCGGGTAGGCGGTGAGAACCGTGTGGTGGTAGGCATCGGCACAGTGGCCAACCATCTCCGCGAGCTGGCCAAGAGCTACAAGGAGGCCCAGATCGCTATTGAGGTGGGCAAGGTCTTTGACACAGAGAAGTATATCATCAATTATGAGAACCTGGGCATCGGCCGGCTGATTTACCAGCTGCCCACCACGCTGTGTGAGATGTTCCTGATGGAGGTGTTCAAAAAGAACCCCATCGACGCGCTGGACCAGGAGACGCTGTTTACCATACATAAATTTTTCGAAAACAACCTGAATGTGTCGGAGACGGCGCGCAAGCTGTTTGTCCACCGCAACACGCTGGTTTACCGCCTGGAAAAGATCAAAAAGCTGACGGGGCTGGACCTGCGCGAGTTTGACGATGCCATCACCTTCAAGGTGGCCCTGATGGTGAAAAAATATTTGACCAGCCGGGGGATTGACGCGTAGCCCCGCACATACGGCAGTGACGTCAGGCGGCGCGCCCATTGGGGCGCGCCGCTTTTGCGCGGCGGCGGGGGGAGGGGATGGAAGAAATTAACATAACGACTTGCGAAATAATTTTTAAAATGCACGTTCACAAATTATTCATATGTTATCCCTTGACGTAAGAGGGCTTTTCGGCTACAATCATTCTGTAACTATTTGTCATTTTTCCACGAAGATGGGTTTACATAAAAATATAATGGAGCGGGGAAGAGAATGATTCGTTTAAAAGACGTGATGAAGGAATACCCCAACGGGACCCGGGCGCTCAACGGCTTGAGCCTGGAGATCCAGGATGGGGAGTTTGTTTTTTTGGTGGGGCCCTCCGGCTCCGGAAAGTCCACGATTATTAAGCTCTTGACCGGCGAGGTGATCCCCACGGAGGGGCGGGTGATGGTCAACGGGTTCAGCCTCTCCAACATTGCCGAGTGGCAGATCCCCTATCTCCGGCGGACGCTGGGCGTAATTTTCCAGGACTTCCGCCTGATCGAAAATAAGACGGTTTATGACAACATGGTGTTCGCCATGCGGGCTGTGGGAGCGGCGCCCCGCGAGATCAAAAAAAGGATCGCCTATGTGCTCAAGCTGGTGGGGCTGGAGAATAAGTTCAGCCGCCTGCCTGATGAGCTCAGCGGCGGCGAGCAGCAGCGCGTGGCCATCGCCAGGGCGCTGGTGAATAACCCCTCCACGATTATTGCCGACGAGCCCACGGGAAATCTGGACCCTGCCCGTTCCCTGGAGATCATGACCCTCCTCAAGCGCATCAACGAGCTGGGGACAACGGTCCTGGTGGTGACCCATGAGAAGGACCTGGTCAACCGGTTCAGCGAGCGGGTCGTGATGTTGGAGAAAGGCCGCGTCATCGGCGACGGCGTGGGAAAGTACGGGGTGAATGTCCATGCGTAAGCACAGCAAACATGATTTTCAGTATTTTATTTCCGAAGGGTTCTCCAGCATGTTTACCCACGGCTTTATGTCCTTTGCCGCCATCGGCATCACGGTAGCCTGCCTCCTGATTATGGGGACCTTCTCCCTGGTGGCGGTGAACGCCAACGCCACCCTGGAAAAGCTGGAGGAGGAGAACGACGTCTTAGCCTTTGTGGACGAGCGCCTCACGGAGGCGGAGGCCCGGGCCTTGCGGGAGGAGATCCTGGCGGTGCCCAATGTGACGGGGGCGGAGTTCATCAGCCGCACCGAGGCGCTGGCGGACTATGAGTCTCAATATGAGGACGAGGAATTGTTCCAGGATCTGCCGGACTCCACCCTGCGCCACCGGTTTGTGGTCTCCCTGGCGGATATCTCCAAGATGAGCGAGACCAAGGAGCTTTTGGCAGATGTGCCGGGGATCGCCAAGGTCAACGCCTATGAGGAGCTGAGCAATGGCTTTATCACTATCCGAAATATCGCGACCATCGTCTGCGTGGCCCTGATCGCCATGCTGTTTCTTGTGTCGGTGTTCATTATCGCCAACACCATCAAGCTCACCACCTTTGACCGGCGCAATGAGATCGCCATTATGAAGATGGTGGGCGCCACCAACGGGTTTATCCGATGGCCCTTTGTCTACGAAGGCTTTTTGATGGGCCTGCTCTCCGCAGTGATCGCCTTTTTCCTGCAGTGGGGGCTGTATGGGCTCATTACCAGCGGGATCTCCTCGTCGGACGCCTTTGATATTATAGAGATCGTGTCGTTTTCCCAGATGTGGCTGCCAGTGGCGCTGATTTTTGTGGCCGCCGGCATGCTGATCGGCATCGGCGGCAGTGTATCGGCCATCCGCCAGTTCCTGAAGGTGTGACGGCTGCGGAAAGGAGGAGCTCTCTACAGATGGTGAAACGAGTGAAACGCGTGTGGAAACGGGGGCTGCAGCTGCTGCTGGCTGCGCTGTTCGTGGTGGGCTGCGTCCAGTGGGAGGCGCTGGTCCCCAGCGCCAAGGCAGTGACCCAGGCGGAGATCGACGCACTGAAAAACAACGCCAGCAGCCTGGAGAGCCAGAAGTCGGAGCTGCAGGACCAGCTGGACGCCCTCTCCAGCGATATGAGCCAGGCCCTGGCCCAGATCGAGCTGCTGGACCAAAAGAGCGATTTGATCCGCGCTGAGATCCAGAACACGGAATCTTTGATTCAAAACTATGAGGATCTGATCGCCCAGACCCAGGCAGAGCTGGAGGTGGCAGAGCAGCGGGAGGAGGAGCAGTACCAGACCTTCCTGCAGCAGGTCCGCAGGATGGAGGAGGACGGGGCCATCTCCTATTGGTCTGTGCTCTTCAATGCAACGGACTTTGCCGACCTCCTCGGCCGGTTGGACGCCTCCAGCGAGATCATGGAGTACAACCAGCGGGTGATCGACAACCTCAAGGCAACCCAGGCGGAGATCAGCGACAAAAAGGCGGAGCTGGAGACTTCTCTCAGCGAGACGGAGGCGGCCAAGGCGGAGCTGGAGAGCCAGAATGATGAGCTGGAGCAGCAGCTGGCCGATGCCCAGGCCCTCTCCGAGCAGATCGAGCTGGGCATGGGCGAGTATGAGGAGGCCCTTGCCGCCATTGAGGCTGAGGAGGACAGGGTCTGGGCGGAGATCGAGCGCAAGGAGCAGGAGCTGGCGGCGTCCCTGGGCCCCGCCACAGCGGGGGGCTACGCCTGGCCGCTGCGGACGGCCCGGCGCATCACCTGCAAGTTCGGCTGGCGGACCCACCCCATTAAGGGGACCCAGAGCTACCACACCGGCGTGGACATCGGCGGCGTGGGCTACACCAGCGATATCCTGGCGGCCAAGGACGGCGTCGTGCTGGAGGCCACCTACAGCAGCTCCTACGGCTATTACATCGTCATCAGCCACGGCGCGGGCAACTCCACCATGTACGCCCATATGTCCAAGGGGACCTTCCGTGTCAGTCCCGGGGACCACGTGACCCAGGGCCAGGTCATCGGCACTACCGGCTCCACGGGTCTCTCCACAGGTCCCCATCTCCACTATGAGATCCGAGAGAATGGTGAGTCTATTGATCCGCTGCCCTATCTGCCCGGCTATGTCCAGGCCTGGTAAAAAGCGTATGTCTAAAAAAACCTCCTGCTCCATACGGTGGAGCAGGAGGTTTTTGCAGGGTCACCCCTTCCGGCGTTTCCCGGCAGAAACCGCGATTTTCCGCCCCGACAGATGGGCGGCACACAGGGGAGGCCCGATATGCTGGGATATATTTCCTACACGGACGACAGGAAAAAGGGGGAGGTGTTTCCCCGGATGATTTTTGGACAGCGGTTTCTGCAGGGGGCGCTGCCCCAGGGCAGACGGTGGCTTGGGAGGCTGGAGGCGGGGCGCATGGCCCGCCTCCTGCGGCAGCGGGGGGTGCGCCAGGCGGTATTTCCGGTGGACTTTCCCTTTGGCGAGGCTTTTGCGCGCCGAGGGATTCTGCCCGTGGACACGCTGGCTCTGCACCGCGCCATGGCGCCGCTGGTGGTCAGGCAGCGGATGGGGGAGCTGGGCATCTCCCCCTCCTCGGCCACTGTGGCGGTGGCGGCGGACCGCATGGGCTATGGGCTTGAAAAGATCCTGACGGAGCTGGCGCTGCAAAACCGGTATCTGGTGCTGCAGATCCCGGCGGGGGCGGAGGACTTCTGTGCCGCCATGCGCCGGGAGTATGGCGTCTCGGTTCTCCGTACGCCTACCCGCCGGCAGATGGAGCAGGCGGACGCCCTCCTGCTCTTTGCGCCTGTGGAGGGGCTGGTGAGCCGCAGTCCCATCCAGCTCCACCTCTATGATGGGGAGCGGGTCCTTCAGCGCAACGGCGTGCACTTCGGCCTGCCGCCAAAGCTGCGGGACGAGGTGGAGGCAAACTGCGATTTCGATCAGCTTTTAGCGGTGCTTTTCGGGGCTGGAATGTTACAAAACTATCAAATTCCCATAATGAAGGTTGACAGCGACGGAAAAAATTACTATAATGCAGACACTGTGTGAAGCCGCAATAATAATATAGAATAAGTATATCTCGATCTTCAGCAGACGATTATCAATAAGAAAGGTGAACGCAAGGAATGAAAGCGAAACAGGAATTTAAGATGAGCCAGGCCCGCTTTGACGAGCTGCAGAAGGAACTGAACTACCTCAAGACCACCCGCAGCGACGAGGTGGCCGAGCAGATCAAAGTGGCCCGGGGCTTTGGCGACCTCAGCGAAAACAGCGAGTACGACGAGGCGAAAAACGAACAGGGCAAGCTCTATTCCCGGATCGCTGAGGTAGAGAACATCCTGTTCCACGCCGTCATCGTGGAGGAGGACGAGATCTCCACCGACGTGGTCAGCATCGGCAGCAAGGTGACCATCACCCCCGTGGGCGGCGGGCGGTCCATGACCTTCTGGGTGGTGGGCAGCCAGGAGTCTGACTTCAAGGCCGGCGCCATCAGCGAGGAGTCCCCGGTGGGCAAGGCCCTGATGGGCGCCCGGGCGGGGGACACCGTGACAGTGGACGCGCCCAAGGGGCCCATGCAGTACACCGTGGACACCATCGAGCGCTGAGAGAGGAGAAGATCAATGGCAGAACAGAAGACACCGGGCCAGGAGGCCCAGCAGGACCTCTCCGAGATCCTCCGCATCCGCCGGGAAAAGCTGGCCGCGCTGCAGCAGGCCGGGCGGGACCCCTTCCATGAGACCAAGTTCGTGGTGAGCCACCACGCCCAGGAGATCAAGGACCATTTTGACGAGCTGGAGAACCAGGAGGTCACTGTGGCCGGGCGGCTGATGAGCAAGCGGGGCATGGGCAAGGTCAGTTTCTGCGACCTGCAGGACAAGTCCGGCCGCATCCAGCTCTACGCCAAGCGGGACGATATGGGCGAGGAGGCCTACAACTGGTTTAAGAAATACGAC
>CAJFPI010000212.1 GCA_904398675.1 uncultured Oscillospiraceae bacterium | reverse complement strand
TGCCCCGCTTGTTCTCGTGGTAGAGCTGGCTCAGGCAGGTGGCCATCTTGCCGCTGCCGGGGCCGGGGGCGGTGACCACCACCAGGGGGCGGCTGGTCTCGATATACTCGTTGCGGCCGTATCCCTCGTCGCTGACGATCAGCTCCACATTGTGAGGGTAGCCGGCGATGGGGTAGTGGCGGTAGACCGGGACGCCCAGGGCCGTGAGCCGCTTGAGAAAGGCGTCCGCCGCGGACTGCCCGTCGTACTGGGTCACCACAACGCTGCCCACATACAGGCCAAGCCCCCTGAAACTGTCTATCAGGCGCAGCACGTCGTCCTCGTAGGGGATGCCCAGGTCACCCCGCAGCTTGTTCTTTTCAATGTCCGGCGCAGCGATGGCGATGACGATCTCCACATCGCCGCCCAGGGTCTGCAGCATCCGCACCTTGCTGTCCGGCGCGAAACCCGGCAGCACCCGGGAGGCGTGAAAGTCGTCAAACAGCTTGCCGCCAAATTCCAGGTACAGCTTGCCGCCAAACTGAGCAATCCGCTCCTTGATGTGAGCGGACTGCGTCTCAATATATTTGTCGTTATCAAATCCGATGCGGAACATAACCCTCTCCCCCTGTTCTTCCAAACCCACAAAATATCATTATATATTATACGGTACACGTCCAGGCGGGCGCAAGGGAAAAGGCGGAAAATAGACACCGAAATTTTCTCTTCCCTTTTGAGAGTTTTCGACAAATCCCCTCTATCCGTCCACCTCGTCCCGGGTGGGGATGGACGGCGCGGCGCCCTGGCGGGAGACCGTGATGGCCGAGGCACGGGTAGCCCGGTCCATGCAGGTTTCTATGTCCGCCCCCTCCATCAGCGCGGCGAGGAAATAGCCGGTATAGGTGTCTCCGGCAGCGGTGGTGTCCACCACGGGGACCGGCTTTGCCGGGGCGCTGTACCGCTTTCCTCCGGCGCTGCACACCGAGCCGTCTCCCCCCAGCGTCACCACATGGATGGCCTTCGGCCAGCGCCGCTCCATCTCCCGGAGCGCCGCCTCCCCCTCCTGCCCGGTGAGGGCGGCGGCCTCGGTCTCGTTGACAAAGAAGAGGTCCACCTTCTCCAGGGGGTAATCCAGCACCTTGGGATCCATAGGCGCAGGGTTCATGGCGATGTGAAGGCCCGCCGCTCCGCCCCGCTCCAGCATATAGGGGATGGCGTTGGTCTCGTTCTGCACCAGCAGCCAGTCCCCGGGTGACATGCGGGCGATGGCGGCGTCCACCTCCTTCTCCGTGATGGCGGCGTTGGTGCCGGCACAGATGATGATGCTGTTCTCCCCGCTGTCGTCCACCTGGATCACCGCGTGGCCGGAGGGCTCATCCCCCACGGCAATGGCGCTGGTGTCCACCCCAGCGTCCCACAGGGCCGTCAGCAGCAGGTCCCCGTCCCGGCCAACCTTTCCCGCATGGAGCACGGCGGCGCCGGCCCGGGCCAGGGCGATGGACTGGTTGAGCCCCTTGCCGCCGCAGTAGCGGTGAAACGACGCGGTGGAGATGGTCTCCCCGGGTCTGACCAAATGGGGCAGGCGGTAGGTGAGGTCGATATTCAGTGAACCATAATTTAAAATTTTCATGTTATGATCCTCCCCGGCGTCAAGCCTTTCTGATCGGATACCATCAGTATATCAGACAGCGGCTTGATTTGCACGAAAATTCTTTGTTTCCTGCAGAAAAACCCGCCGCCGGGCAAAAAGTCCGGCGGCGGGCAAATAATCAGAAAATCTCACCAGCGGGTATCCTGCGGAGCGCCGCCTCCAGGCGGCGGGCAGATCCCTCCCGCGCGCTCAAAGGCCCACGCCCGCCAGGATCTGGCTGGCAAGCCACAGCAGCAGCCCCGCCAGAAACGGCACGACCCGGTTCCCCTTCACCGCGCCGGAGGCGAGGCGGTCCAGAATGGAGTGTAACAGGATCTCACACACCAGGTATACCACAGCTCCCAGGGCCGCAGCGCGGAAAGCTGCGGAGACATCCGCCACCAGCCCCGCGCAGAGGGGCAGAACGCCGAAAGCCACTGCCGCCTCCACAAAGGAGGCCACCCACTGCCGCCGTTTCTCGCCAAAAGCCGCCGCCTCCAGGGCCAGGGCAAGGAGGGAGAGGGCCGCAAAGGCGGGCACCGTCAGCCGGGGCAGCACCACATTGGGGACGAAGGTCCTGGCGATCACCGCCCCCAGGCCCGCCAGCAGCAGCACCAGGCACAGCGTTATGGCCTGGGCGGCGCAGGGAGCGATTTCTATTCTTCTCTCACGCATGCTATCAGCCTCCCCATTCCGTTGCCGAGGTGGAAACGTCCGCCCCGGTGACATAGGCCGCAGCGGAGTTCACGCTGCGGACAATGGCCCGGGAGGTGACGGTGGCGCCGGTGATGGCGTCCACATCCTGTCCCACCTCCGCCGTGCCGTCCGTCCCCACAAGCTCTGCCAGATATCCGGTGTCCGTCAGCGCCTCGCGGCCAAGGCCCAGGGTCTCCCCCATGTCCCGGACCACAAGGCCCGTCACCGTCCCGTCGCTGCTGACACCGGTCCACATCCGGATGGGGCCGGCATAGCCGTCCACCACGGTCTCGATCACATAGCCGGTCTCGCCGCTCCACACGGCGGTGATGTTCTCGTCCTCCCCGTCGTAGTCCACCGGCAGGAAGGTGGACCCGCCGGGGAGCAGGGCCTCCATCATGGACTGCTGCTCCGCAGCCCGGTTGGCCTCCGCCGTGCCGGAGAGGCCCAGGCGCACCACAAGCAGCACCGCCGCGGCCAGAAGGAAGGCCCCCGCCGCCCATACAGCATCTCTTCTTGTCATCGCAGGCCCCCCTTTCTCTGGGGCGCGCCGAAGAGCCGGGTGGGTGTAAACCGCTCCAGCAGCCACGACGCAGCGTTCATCAGCAAAACAGCGTAGGTTACTCCCTCGGGATACAGCCCCACATACCGGAACAGCACCGTCAGCGCGCCGCAGCCCACGCCATAGAGCACCTGTCCGCCGGGGGTGGCGGGGGAAGTTGCGTAGTCAGAGGCCATGAAAAGCGCCCCCAGCAGCACCCCGCCGCCCAGCAGGCTGTATGCCATCCACAGGAGGGGATCCTGTCCCCGGGGAAAGAGCAGCGTCAGCACCGCCACGGTGCCCAGGTAGCTCACCGGGATGCGCAGCTTGATCACATCTCTTGCCACAAGGTAGGCCCCGCCAATCAGCAGCGCCAGGGCGGACACCTCGCCGATGCACCCGCCAGTGTTCCCCAAAAACATATCCAGGAGGCTCACCTCCGGCAGCGCCGGCATCACCATGTGGTGCAGCGGCGTGGCAGAGGAGGCGATATCCACCGCCCCGGTCAGGGGCAGCGCCGTCCCCGGGGCGGCAAAGCGGGTCATGGCCGCCGGGATCACCAGCATCAGAAGGGCCCGGGCGGCAAGAGCGGGATTGAAGATATTCTGTCCCAGGCCGCCAAAGCAGCCTTTCACTACCACAACGGCAAACAAGGCCCCCACAGCCGCCGCCCAGTAGGGAACAGTGGCCGGCAGCGTCAGCGCCAGAAGGAGGCCTGTCACCGCAGCGGAGAGATCGCCCACGGTGTTGTACTGCCGCGTCACAAGGCGCCACAGCCACTCCCCCAGCACCGCCGCCGCCACCGACACCGCCGCCACCGCCAGGGCCCGCAGGCCGAAGATCACCGTGCCGGCGATCAGGGTGGGGACAAGGGCGATCAGCACATCCAGCATGATCCGCCGGGTGCTGTCCCCGGAGCGGATATGGGGGGAGGAGGAAACGTCAAATTCCATCGCTACTTCCCCTCCTTTACCAGTCTTTTTCCTGTCCGGATGGCCGCCACAATGGGAAGCTTGCCCGGGCAGGCATACGCACAGCAGCCGCACTCAATGCAGTCGAGAATATTGTAGCGGCGCAGCATCTCCCTGTCGCCGCAGCCGGAAAACCGATAGAGATAGAGCGGCTGCAGCCCCATGGGGCAGACCGTGACGCACTTGCCGCAGCGGATGCAGCTGTGATGGGCCGCCTCGCCGTTCTCCGCCCGGGTCAGGGCCACCACGGCGTTCACCCCCTTGGTGACCGGGGCGGTGAGGTCCGGCTGGGCCTTACCCATCATCGGTCCGCCGGCGATCACCTTCCACACGTCATCCGTCAGCCCGCCGGCGGCGGCCACCACGTCGGAAATAGGCGTCCCGATGGGGACGATCAGATTCTTCGGCTCCTTCACGCCCCGGCCGGTGACCGTGACGATCCGGCGCAGGAGGGGCTCCCCCTCTGCCACCGCCCGCCGGATGCTGGCGCAGGTGGCGATGTTGAACACCGCGCAGCCCACATCCCTGGGCAGCCCCCCGGAGGGGACCTGCCGGCCGGTGAGCACCTGGATCAGCTGCTTTTCCGCCCCCTGGGGGTAGCGGGTGGGCAGCACAGCCAGCTCAATCTCCGGCCTGGTTTTCAGCCGGTCAGCCAGGGCCGCGATGGCATTTTTCTTGTTGTCCTCAATGGCAATCACCGTCCGCGCCGGGTTCAGGATCTGCCGCAGCAGCAGCAGGCCCCCGATGGCCCGGTCGGCGTCGCTGCAGATCAGGGCGTCGTCTGCGGTGATATAGGGCTCGCACTCGCAGGCGTTGGCAATCAGGGTCTCCACCTTGCCGATGCTGGCCTTGATGTCAGTGGGAAAGGTGGCGCCGCCCATGCCCACGATTCCCGCGCCGTGGATGCGGCCGATCAGCCCGTCCGCGTCCAGAGACGCCGGGTCCGCAATGGGGGCAAGCTCGCTGGCATAGGCGTCCTGCCCGTCGTTTTCAATTACAACGGCGGGGCAGGTGAACCCGCTGGGGTGGCGGCACGCCTCCACCGTCCTCACCCGGCCGGACACCGACGCATGGACCGGGGCGCACATCCCCTCCCCATCGCCGATCCGCTGGCCCATTTTTACCATGTCCCCCGCCTTCACCAGCGGCGTACAGGGCTTTCCGATGTGCTGCTGCAGGGGGATGATCACCTGCTTTGGCGGCGGGCAGGGCGTTGGCGGCACATCCGCCGACAGCTCCTTCCGCCCGGCGGGATGCACCCCGCCCCAGAATCTTGATCGCATTTTTCTCACCTCGCTGTATTGTTCAAACCGTCATGGGCTGAAATAGGACGCCATCCCCTCCGTATAGGAGACGGTCCCATCGGCATAGATCCAGAGGGCCTGGGCGCCAAAGGTCTCCAAAAGCGCCCGTCCCTCCTCCTCGCTCATTAAAAAGAGGGCGGTGGAGAGGCCGTCGGCCTCACCCGAATCCGGTCCCACCACCGTCACCGCCCGGTAGAGATCCCCGGGATAGCCGGTGGCCGGATCGATAATATGGTGGTAGCGCACGCCGTCCACGGTGTAGTAGCGCTGGTAGTCGCCGCTGGTGACCACCGCCTCCGTTTTGATGCGCAGGGTCTCCACATAGTCTCCGCCGTCCGGGTTCTCCACCCCTACCGTCCAGGCTGTCCCGTCGGCCCGGGGCCCGGCGGCGCGGACGTTGCCCCCCACGCTGATGAGGTAGTTCCCGTCCACCGCCCGGGCCGCCTGCTCGGCGGCATAGCCCTTGGCCAGGGCCCCCACGTCCAGGCGCATCTCCGGGTCCAAAAGGCACACAGTGCCGTTTTCCACATCGATGACTACCTGGTCAAAATCCGTATGGGCCAGGGCCGCCTGGATCGCCTCCCCGTCGGGAAGATAGGCGTTCTGCGGATCCGCGATGGAATCCTCCCTGGCCTCGTGCCACAGCGTGAGGACGCTGCCCATGGCCGCGTTGACCTTTCCGCCGGTGGCGGCGTAGAACTCCTTCGCCAAAAGCAGCAGATCAATGATCCTCCCGTCCACCGCCACCGTCTCCCCGGCGTGGTCATTGACGGTCTTCAGGTTCACCACGCCCTCGTAATCGTTGTAGATGTCATAGAGCTGGTGGTAGACGGTGAGCTCTGCGCGGATCTCCTCCACCACGGCGGTAAATTCCTCCTCGCTCTCCGCATAGCCGATGACGGTGGTCACCGTGTCAAAGAGCTCCAGGAAGGTGGCCTCATAGCGCCTTGGTCCCTCCTCCCGGCTCTCCAGGGCGGCGCAGCCCCCCAGCGCCAGCGCCAGGGGCAGCAGAATGGATAACAGTTTCCGCATCCTAGCCCAGTTTCTCCAGAAGGGCCTGGAACCCGCCGATGGCGATGGTCACCGAGGCGGCAAGGTCCGCGTCCGTGGGCTTGGTCCCCTCGTCCACGGCGATGCCCGCCACCTCCTCCACCGTCTTCCCGGTGGCATAGGCGGCAAAGGCCGCCGCCTGCTCATTCCATTCCCGGCCGATGCCGCTGATGGCGCCCATGCCGTAGTCCGTCCCCAGCTGATCCTTGCTGAGGACCGGGGCGGCGGTGTCGGTGAGGAGCTGGCCGGCGGCGTCATAGCTCACCTGGGTCTGCACCGCGTCGATCCGGCAGGAGGTAATGACGCCGTTGCTGTCCATGGTGGCGGCGGCGATGCTGATATCCGCCTGGAGCATCCCGGCGGCGCCCTCCACCCCCTCGCCGGAGGAGAGGGACCCGGTGGTGACGATCTGCAGGGTGTCTCCCCCCCGGGCGCCAAGAGGCTGCGCGTTTTCCACCGCCTGGGCGATGGCAGGGAGGAACCCACCTACGGCAATGGTCACGGAGGAGGCAAGGTCCGCCCCGGCGGGCCGGGTCTCCTCATTGACGGCGATGCCCAGCACCTCGTCGGCAGTCTTGCCCACCACATACTCCGCCAGGGCCGCCGCCTGCTCATTCCACTCCCGGCCGATGCCGCTGTAGGCCTCCATGCCGTAGTCCGCCCCCAGCTCGTTTTTACTGAGGACGGGGGAGCTGAGGTCTGTGGTCACATTGCCCTGGACGTCAAAATTGGCCTTGGCCTGCATCCCGTCGATGACACAGCCGGTGATGACGCCGTCTTCGTCCACCGTCACCGCCACAATGGTCACATCCGTCTGGGCGAGGCCGTCCCCCGCCTCCCCGGCGCTGGCGCTGGAGCCCAGGGACGCGGTGACCGCAAGGCCCGTCCGCATCTCCCCCTCCCCCGTCACGGTAACGGCTGTCTTTTCCGTCTCTTCCTTCGGCCTGTCCGGCACGGTGTCCACCGTGGCGGGCCGCCCGGCGCAGCCGGCGGCAGACGCCGCCAGCACAAGGGCCAGCACAAAGGCCAACCATTTTTTCATCTCTCTGATCCCTCCGCTCTTTTGTGTCACCTTTTCCAAGTCTACGCTATCTTATACGATTTTCAGCGGCATGTAAAGAGGAAATTGTGAAAAAAAACACATATTCCCTTTTCCTCCCGTCTGTCCGGCTCCGGGCAAAACGATCCCCGGCGGGACAATGCCCGCCGGGGATCGTTTCTTATGCGCGTTGTTTCAGGAGGCCAGATAGGGGTATGCCTGCCCCTCATAAGTAAGCCGCTCTCCGCTCTCTGTCACAGTGCAGTCCAGGGTCTCCCCGTCCATGGTGACAAGAATGCTGTCCCAGCTCTGCCCTCCCCTGGTCTCCACATAGACCAGGTAGGCCGGCGGCGCGGAAACGTCCGGCGTCAGGTCCACTACCAGGGCGCTGTCCGAAAAGAGGCTCCCCTCCTGCTGGCTGTAGTGGTTCACCAGACCGTCCACATTTTTCAGGTAGAGCCAGTAGGCGGAGACCGTCTCCTCCCCGTCCTGGTAGACGGAGGCGAGGGCGTAGATCCCGTCGTCTCCCGTCTCGTCGCACTGCGCCACCCACTGTGCCACCGCGCTCCCCTCCCGGAGATCGGAGGCGGAGATGGCGTCCACCCCCATCATGCTGGTGCCGCCATCGGCCACACCCTGGAAACTCACCAGAGACAGCAGCACCACCGCCAGCAGCAGCACGGGGATGGCGATGACCACCGCCAGCATCCAGGTGAGGCCCCTGTCGCCCCGCCGGACCGGCGGCGCAGCCTGCCGCCCCTCCTCCGGGATGGGCTGGCCGCAGCTGGGGCACACGGTCCAATCCCGCTCCAGGGCGAAACCGCACTTTTGGCACCGGTCCTTCAGCGGCGCGCCGCATCTGGGACAGAGGGCAAAGCTCTCCTGCACCGGCCCGCCGCAGCCGGGGCAGCGGAGGGCGGAGCGGCCCGTCCGGGCCAAAAGGTAGATCACAAGGCCGATAAAGGCCGGGCACAGGGCCGCCACCACGGCCCACAGGGCCGCCGGCATCTCCCGGGCCTTGGCGTCCCGATAGACATAGACGCTAATCAATATGGGAATACCCAGGAACAGCGCGGCGTAGACCGCCAAAAGCAGCACCATCCGCATGGTTACAAACATAAATGATCCAGCTCCTCTCTCTTTCGATACAGCGCCACCTTCACCACGGCGCCGCCCGCCACAGCCGTCACCGCCGCCAGAAAGCAGGGGACGGCCAGCCAGGGTTCGTAGGGGTACAGGGCGAGGCCCAGCAGCGCCGCGCACAGCGTCCAGGCCACCGCCGCCGCCTCCAGCAGTACCAGCTGCCGCCGCCGGCGGCGCTGCTCCAGCTCCTCCCGCAGCATCCGCTCCGTGAGCCGGGGCGGCTGCACGGAGGAGAAATTATAGGGGGTTTTCATCGTTCAGCACCTCCTTCAGCCGCTCCCTGGCCCGACTGAGCCGGGACTTCACCGTCCCCACGGGGACGCCCAGGGCCTTTGCTGTTATCGCAAGGTCCATGTCGTAGAAATAGTGGCAGATCACCGCCAGGCGCAGCTTTTCCGGCAGCGCGTCCACCGCCTCCCGAACGTGGGAGAGGTCCTCCGGCATCTCTGCCGCGGCGCTCTCCATGGCCCGCTCCTTCTCCTCCGCGGTGGAGAAGGCGTCGGTCTCCACGCTCCGCCGCCGGCGGCGGAGCACGTCCCGGTAGCGGTTGACGCAAATCCGGGTCAGCCAGGGGGAGAATGGCTGGCGGCCGTCATAGCGGTCCAGGGCGGCCAGGGCCCGCAGCCAGGTCTCCTGGTACAGGTCCTCCGCGTCGTAGCGGTTCCTGCACAGCGCCAGGCACAGCCCGTACAGCCGCTGTCCATACTGCTCGATATACTGGTCCAGCACCTTGCCTTCCTCCTCTCGCTGCCCTTCACCCCTACATACGCCCCGTCGGCGCCCCAGGTTCCCCTCCCCGGCAGATTTTTTCTATGCTTTTGCCTAGCAAAAAATCTGCCATATGCCGCTTTCAGCGGCACGCCCACATGCGCGAAGTTTCATGTGAATGCACAGTAAAACCGGCCATGCGCCGTTTCCGGCAGCACTTCCGGGAGCTCCAGGCATTTGTCCGGGGGACAGCCCGCACGGTCAAAGCGCCGCGCCCCCCGCCCAGCCCGTCTCCCGCGGAACCCCCGGCAGGATACCAGTCCGCTCTCTTTTTGTCAAGGCCGCCGGCAAAAGGGCCCCCAGCAGTGCAGGGGAGACGCCTCCGTATGGCTTCCGGTTGATTTTTCGCATGGGCTCCGTTATAATATAGTGGATTGACAACTTCCTGCGCTCCGGCGGAAACGATCCGCAGGAGATCAGGAGGAAAAGGAGCGTATCGCATATGATCAAGCATATCGTCATGTGGAAATTCAAGCCCGGCACAGAGAAGGAAATGATGGAGTTTGT
>CAJFPI010000211.1 GCA_904398675.1 uncultured Oscillospiraceae bacterium | reverse complement strand
GGGACGCGGCCCAGGGCGCGGATCTGCGCCTCCAGGGCCTGCCGCTGGGCGGCCACGTTGGTTTCCGGCAGCGCGGCGGGATAGATCTCATACAGCCGCTTGTAGGCGTTAGGCGTGATCTTCAGCATCACCACGTTGGCCCCATAGGAGAACACGTGGTTTTGCTCCCCTCTGGTGCGGACGCCCAGGGCTGTGGTGGCGGGGAGATTGGCCTGGGGCAGCAGCAACCGGGCCAGGGACACGCACCGGCGTGTCAGCTCCCCGCTCCCCGGCGCCGCGGCAGCCAGGGGGGTGGCGGGGTGGGGCAGGAAGGGGCCGATGCCCGCCATCTGACAGGGGATGTCCCGCAGCAGCAGGAGGTCCCGGGCTAGAACGGACAGCGTCTGCCCCGGCAGGCCCACCATAAAGCCGCTGCCAACCTCATAGCCCAGCTTTTCCAGCGACCGCAGGCAGCCTACCCGCTCCTCGATGGAGGAGCCGGGGTGAAGGGCCCGGTAGAGGTCCGGGTCTGCTGTCTCGTGCTTGAGGAGGTAGCGGTCCGCTCCGCAGCGGCGGAGGTAGGCGTAGTCCGCCTCCGCCATTTCCCCGCAGCTGAGGGTGACTGCCATGCCGGTCTCCCCTTTGACGGCTGAGACGATTTCTCCCAGGAGGGAGGGGGTGTACCAGGGGTCCTCCCCGGACTGGAGCACCAGCGTGCGGTAGCCGGCGGCGCGGGCCTCCTTGGCGGCGGCGAGGATCTCCTCCGGGGCCATGCGGTACCGGGGCAGCTCCCGCCGGTCCAGCCGAAGCCCGCAGTAGGTGCAGCGGCGGCGGCAGTGGTTGGAAAACTCCAGCAGCGCCCGCAGATGGACCGTGTCCCCTACCGCCTCCCGCCGCACCCGGTCCGCCTCCGCGGCCACCGCCGAGAAATCCTCCAGCCCCAGCAGTGTTTCCAGTCCCCCGGCGGAGAGATCACAGGTCATGGCCGCCCTCCACCTTGGCGTAGAGCGCCTTGGCGGACACGCCCTCCAGCATGCCCAGCTTGCCCGTCAGGGCGCTGATAGCGTCGGCGGGGGCGTCGATGATGATGCTGATGACGCTGAGCCCCCGTTTCCGGTAGGGGATGCCCAGCCGCCCCACAATATAGGCGCTGTAGTCGTGGAGGATGCGGTTGAGCTGGTCTGTGGCGTCGGGATTTTCCACAATGATCCCCAAAACGGCAATGCGTGTTTCCATGGCTTTTCTCCTTCTCTCGAAAAACTCAGCAGTCCGGGCATATGGCCGCCCGCGCCGCTGGCCGCAAAATCCCAGTGAAACAAAAGCGCCTGTACAGCGGACTGTACAGGCGCGGATGAATGGACATGAGGAAACGCCGTCAGCGGGCTCCGGAGAAAAGGGGCGGACGGCCGCATGTTTCCAGCAAATCCAAATGACATCCGAAACGCCTTAGTCCTCGGGACGAACCCTCGCACGCAGGTGTGGCAGAGCATTCCAATAACCAGATAAAAGCAGTAACGAAAAACAGTGCAGAATACGGGGCAGGCCGGACGATCAATAGGAGCCGCCGTAGATCCGGTTCAGCTCGCTCTGCATCAGGGCATAGGAGACGATGCCGAGACCGAAGAGGGACAGCACTAAGTATAAAATGCCGGTGGACGAGCTGTATCCGCCGTTGATGATTTCCACCCGCTCCCCCATTTTGTACATCCAGTACAGCCCGTAGATATTGCAGGTAATCAGCGTGAGCAGAAAGACGGCAACGCCGGCAGTGCCGGGCTGGCCGGAGGCGGCGTTGATCTCGTCGTTGAGAACGATCATCCAGTAGATCCCGTAAATACCGCAGGTGAAGATGGATAAAATGATACACAATGGGATGCTTCGACTCATAGCGCTTTCCTCCGCCAAACACACAAATCAACACACCGGGAAGGACATCTCCTTCAAGCCCGGAAATATGTTTAAAACAGTATACCATAGGTTTCCCGCTCACGCAACCATTTGGGGAAAAGTTGCTGAAAACAGCAGGGGTATCCCATGGGTATAAGGAAAGGACGCGGGGGCGTCTGCCCCCGCGTCCTTTGTGCCTTGCCGGAGCTGTGCTCCCGGCTGCGCAGAGAAGATGGTTACAGATTCTTCTCGTAGGACTCGATCATCTTCTTAAACGTTTGCCCAGTACGACCCTCTATTTTCTGCAGCTCCCGATGGATCACCTGGGATGTCAGAATCTGGATGTCCAGCTGGAGCGTGCCGTCGCCGCCGGGCGTCACGTCGATGCGCTGGATGAAGCTGTCCACAAAGTCCCGGTTGACAAGACCGTCCTCCAAATCCTTCAGCTTGAAGGAGAGGGCCTTTTTCAGCTTTTCGCACTGCTGGACCATCTGGTCGGACAGATCCTCCCAGTTGGACAGGTTCGCCAGCTCCTGTTCCAGTTCCGCCTTCTCCGCCCGGGTCTTGTCCATCATTCGCTTGAACTCGTCCAGGGTCAGTTCTCCGGACACTTTCAGGTCCAGGATCTGATCCTGCTTTTCCGTAATGGCCGACAGCGCCTTCTGCAGGCGCTCCCGGTCCTTCTCCGCACCAACGGCATCCTGCATGACCTGCCGGTACTGCTCCAGATAGGCGGAGAGGACCGCCTCCCCGCTCTGGGAGAACTCCCGGAAGGCGTCCAGCACCACCGGGTTCAGCTCGTTCTCGTAGATGGCCACAGAGGGGCAGGAGTCCGCGCCGTTTTTGATCTTGTGGCTGCACACCCACTTGCTGGTGTCGGTGCCCTTGTAGTGGACGTCCTTGCAG
>CAJFPI010000210.1 GCA_904398675.1 uncultured Oscillospiraceae bacterium | reverse complement strand
GTGGTGGTCACCGCCCCCGGCCCCGGCAGCGGCAAGATGGCCACCTGCCTGAGCCAGCTCTACCACGAGAACAAGCGGGGCATCCGGTCCGGCTACGCCAAGTTTGAGACCTTCCCCATCTGGAACCTGCCTCTCAAGCACCCGGTGAACCTGGCCTACGAGGCTGCCACGGCGGACCTGGACGATGTGAATATGATCGACCCCTTCCACCTGGAGGCATATGGCAGGACAGCCGTCAACTACAACCGGGATGTGGAGATCTTCCCCGTGCTGCGGACCATCTTTGAGAATATCCTGGGGGAGTGCCCCTACAAGTCCCCCACGGATATGGGGGTCAACATGGCGGGATTCTGCATCACAGATGACGACGCCTGCTGCTTTGCCTCCCGGATGGAGATTCTCCGCCGTTACTACACCGCCATGACTGACCGGCTCCAGGGCAAGGCGGACGACGAGCTGGTGTTCAAGCTGGAGCTGCTGATGAAACAGGCCGGCGTCACCAGCGACATCTTCCCCGCCGTGGCCGCGGCCAAGGCCAAGGAGGAGCAGAGCGGCGGCCCCGCCGGGGCCATGGTGCTGCGGGACGGCACGGTGGTGACGGGCAAGACTTCCGATCTCCTGGGGGCGTCGGCGGCGCTGCTGCTTAACGCCCTGAAATATCTGGGAAAGATCGACCAGTCCCTGGACCTTATCAGCAACCAGGTGCTGGAGCCCATCTGCCGGCTGAAGACGGAGAGCCTGGGGGGGAAGAACCCCCGCCTCCACAGCGACGAGGTGCTGATCGCCCTGTGTGTCAGCGCCCTCACAAACCCCATCGCCGCCCGGGCGCAGCGGCAGCTGGAAAAGCTCCGGGGCTGTGCGGCCCACTTCACGGTGGTCCTCAGCGAGGTGGACGAGAACACCTACCGCCGCCTTGGCATCCATGTGAGCAACGAGCCCAAGTACGAGCGGAAACGGCTGTACTTTAAATAATGATGAAGGAATAGAATCAGCGGGCGGCGGTCTGATGACCGCCGCCCGCCTTGAAAGGGCCTCCGGCCGCCCTTCAGCGGCGGGGAAGAGGATAGAGAGTCATGACCCGGGCGGCGGGCAGGCACCGCTCCAGCGCCTGGGGCGCAAAGGGCCTGCCGTGGCCGGGGTAGATCCGCCGAACCTTCAAAGAGAGAAGGCGCTCCCAGCTGCGGGAAAAGGCGGCGGCATCCTCCGCCCAGATGGTGATGTGGCGGAGACTGGGAAAACCGCTCATGGCCGCGTCGCCGCAGAAGAGGGAGCCGTCGGGCAGCAGGAGGGAGAGGGAGTCGGCGGTATGGCCCGGCGTTGCAAGGATCCGGCCGCCCAGGGCTGTCTCCAGAGTGGGGCGGGCCTCCTCCGTCACGGGGAGGCAGCGGTCCTCCAGCACAGGGGGCAGCGGCGGGAAACGGTGATCCCCCCTGCCCCACAGGGCCATGCCCCGGCAGAAGAGCTGGGCGAGGCGGGAGGTGCACCCGCCGGAAAAACCGTTCTGTCCCCGCCGCAGGACCGGCAGCGCCCCGGGGCTGCAAATCACCCGGATATGGGGCGCGTCGAGGAGGAGATCATTTAAGAACCCGGCGTGATCGTCATGGGCGTGGGTTAAAAACACATAGCGGATCTCCCGGAGGGAGAGGCCCCGCCGCTCCAGCCGCCGGCGGAACCGGTCATAGCCCCCGGCATACCCGGTATCCACCAGAGCGCAGCCGCCGGAGACGGGGAAGAGCCAGCAGTTGACCACCAGGCTCCCCAGATTGGAGATCATATCGCCACCTCGCTTTTCCTCCCTGTCCATACGGGGCAGAGAGGGAAATTTTATATATGATACCACGCCCCGTCCCCTTTGACAAGCGGGACGGCGGCAGGACAGGAAAAGGAGCAGCAAATGGAAACCATTGTACAGATCCTGGCCCGGGAGCTGGGCCGGCAGGAGCGGCACATCCAAAACGTGGTGGACCTTATCGACGAGGGGAACACCATCCCCTTTATCGCCCGCTACCGCAAGGAGCTCCACGGCTCCATGGACGACACCGCCCTGCGCACCCTGGCCGAGCGGCTGCAGTACCTCCGGAATCTCCAGCAGCGCCGGGAGGAGGTGAAGTCCTCCATCGAGAGCCAGGGGAAAATGACGGAGGAGCTGAGCGACGCCATCGACAGCGCCGCCACCCTGGCGGAGGTGGAGGACCTCTACCGCCCCTATAAGCAAAAGCGCCGCACCCGGGCCACCGTGGCCAGGGAGAAGGGGCTGGAGATGCTGGCGGACCGGTT
>CAJFPI010000209.1 GCA_904398675.1 uncultured Oscillospiraceae bacterium | reverse complement strand
GGGGGAGTCCACGGAGGTCACTCTGGGCCTGCCCGGCTGCCGGTTTGAGGGCAACGGCACCGACATCGACAACCGCAGCGGCCAGCCCCTGGACATTTCCCAGGCAATCTTTCAATAGAATAAGAAACAAGGAGGATAAGGCCCATGCAGACAGGAGAGCACTATGACGCCGACGTGCTGTTTTTCTTTGACGGCAGGCCCCTGGAGCTGGGGCTGTACAGGACCTTCTTTGACGAGCTGTGCCGCCGCTTTCCCGATGCGTCGGTAAAGGTGCAAAAGAGCCAGATCAGCTTTTCTAACCGCCACCTCTTTGCCGCCGCCTCCCTCCCCGTCCGCAGGAAGAAGGGCTGGCCGGAGCACTGCATCCTCGTCACCTTCGGCCTCTCCCGCCAGCTGCTCTCCCCCCGCATCGCCGTGGCGGTGGAGCCCTACCCGAACCGCTGGACCCACCATGTGGTGGTCTCTGACCCGGCGGAGATCGACGGGGAGCTGATGGGCTGGGTGGAGGAGGCCTATGCCTTCTCCCAATCAAAGGGGCGGCCGGGCGCCCGCCGCTGACGGCTCCTCACAGCAGCTTTGCAGCCACGCTGCAGACGGCAAAACGCACCGCAGGCGAAAACCGCCTGCGGTGCGTTTCCTGTATTTCCGGCACGGCGTCCCTTTGCGTCCCCCCCGCGGCCCCGCCGCTCTGCTCCTTCCAGCACACAGCCTGGCAAAAATCCGTCCTTTTTGGACAAATCATCAAGGCTGACCATGTCGCGCCGTACCTTTCCCACCTATAATAAAAAAGAACCTATCACTGTGGAAAAGGAAGGGGCGTGTTCGGCATGGATTCTGATTTTTTCAAGCGCACGCTGATGGAGACATTGATTGACCGGGCGCTGACATCCTATCAGCAGGACCCCCGGCGCACGGTCCGCAATCTGGTGGACCTGGGAAAGGAGGCCTCCACAGGCCGGTTCCAGGCCGGCTTTCTGGGGATGGCCCAGCAGATGCTGGAGCGGCAGGACAGCCCTTACTATGAAATGGTGCGAAATGCTGTGACGCACACGGACCGCCAGCGGATCAAGACCTTTGGCATCAACTTCGGCTGGAACTGCCTCACCGCCGGGGCCCATCAGATCCGCACCCTGGAGCAGGAGCGGCGCCACAATATTCCCTGGTCTCTGACGCTCCACATGGTGGATGCGCCGGGCGGCCTGACGCAGGACGGCTACCTCTCCCTGATCCGCCAGGGAAACGACTTGGGGATATACGCCTATTTCCTCTTTCCCGACGGGAGTGGAAACACCGTCGGCTCCGCCCTCGCCCTCGCCCAGCAGGCGGAGGGATCCGTCTTTTTCCTGTTCCTCCCCGCCGGGTGGGATCCGGCGGAGCTCTCCCCGCCGGACAACATGATGATCGGCGTAAGCTGTGACGGCGAGGGGTGGCGGGCCGCCGCAGAGCGCCTCCGCGATAGGGCGTGCCTATACGGTCTCTACCGCACCTATTCCACATCCGGCGAGGCCGAGGATATCATCTCCGGGCGCTGGGTGGAGCAGGCCCTCCCCTATGCCGGCGTCGGCACCATGTGCCTTGCAGGCCCGGGCTGCCCCCAGGCGCTGCAGGACCAGGTCTATCAGTATGTTCTGGACACCCGCCTGGGCCAGCGCTACCCCACGCTGCTGGTGGATTTCTACCGGGATGTGCTCTATGCAGATGTATGCATCTCCGACGGGCCGTGCTTTGTCGGCATCCTGCCTGGCGGCGGCCTGACCGCCTTTGCCGACGGGAAGGAGGTTCCGGTGGGCGGCTCAGTCCGCGACACGCCGCTGGAGACGCTTTTGACCAGGTTTAAAAAGGAATAGTGCAGCAAAAACGGCATGGCAGACGCGAAAAAATGCATCCGCCATGCCGTAACTGCATGATTATAAAACAGAATCACTCCTGTGCAGCGCCGCCTCCGCCGCCCGCTGCGTTTCCCGCACAAAGCCGCACATAGTCCGCCGCGCTGCGAAGGAGCGCTACAAAACGGTCCGGCGGCATTTTTGCGCCCCCCTCCAGCCATCGGAAAATCGCCAGCAGCAGGGTGTCGGTGAGAATAGCCGCGTAGAAAGACGCCATCTCCTCCGCCGTAAAATCCTCGCAGCCTGTCAGCTGGATCGCGGCGGCAGCCCGGGGCAGCAGGATCGGCTCTATTGCCGTCAGGATAAACTCCCGGAAATACTGGCGGAAGGAATTTTGTCCCCGGAAGGCCAGAACTTTTACATAGAAGGCCCGCTCCTCGTAAAAGTATCTGCAGAGCGCTCCCAGAAACTCCCATTGGTCATCCACATTGGTCCGCTTGACAAAATCGATAAATTCTGTGTTAAAAATCCACTCCACCAGATCATACTTGTCTTTGAAGTGGTAATAAAAGCTCTTGCGGTTCATCTCGCAGGCCTCGCAGATCTCGCCCACGCTGATCTTCTCGAAGGGCTGCTCCCGCATCAGATCCTTCAGCGCCCGGGCCAGAGCCCGCTTGGTAATATTGGAATCGGCCAAGCAGCATCCCCCCTCTCACAGCCTGTTTTCCAGTATAGCAAAAATCTCCTGGCGTGACAAGCCAGTGCCTGCGGAAAATACAGTTTGGATCCTTCTTTTGGACAAAAATACAAAAGTGTCCAAAAAAGTCATAGAATGCGCCAGTTGGGGAAAAATGGGACAGTACGGCATTCTGTCCCGTGACAATATGGCGTTCTGTCCTTATAATAAAGTCATACATCAGCGTTTCGCCATTTCACAGAACAACAGTACAGGAGGAATTTTCATGGTATCCCACAGCACGCCTCTGGAGGAGCTGATCACCTCTCTCTCCACCAGCCCCACCGACGGGCTGACCGCCGCCCAGGCGGAGGAGGCCCTCGCCAGGCATGGGGAGAACAAGCTTCGCGAGGGAAAGAAGAAGACAAATCTCCAGCGGTTTTTTGACCAGTTCAAAGATGCAATGATTCTGATCCTCATCGCTGCAGCAGTTGTCTCCTTTGTGGTGGCCTGCTCCAGCGGCGAGCCCTCGGAATTTTTTGAGCCCCTTTTGATCGTCCTCATTGTGGTGTTGAACGCCGTAATGGGGATGCTCCAGGAGAGCAAGGCGGAGAAGGCGCTGGACGCTTTGAAAAGTCTCTCCGCCCCCCACGCCCGCGTCATCCGCGGCGGAAAGGAGCAGGTAGTTGGCGCAGCACAGCTGGTCCCCGGCGACCTCATTTTGCTGGAGGCCGGCGACTTTGTCCCCGCCGACGCCCGCCTGATCCGCTCCGCGGCGCTGAAGGCGGAGGAGTCCTCTCTCACCGGCGAGTCGGTGCCGGCGGAGAAGGACGCTGACGCGGCGGTGGCGGCGGACGCCCCCCTGGGCGACCGGGTCAACATGGTCTATTCCGGCTGCTCCATCACCTACGGCACCGGCGCAGCCATTGTCACCGCCACCGGCATGCAGACCGAAATGGGCCGGATCGCCGGGCTCTTAAACAATGAGACATCCGAGCAGACGCCCCTGCAGAAAAAGCTGTCGGATCTGGGCAAGAAACTGGGGTTCCTGGCGCTGGCAGCCTGCGCGGTGATTTTTGTGGTGGGCCTGTGGGACGGCATGCCGGTAATGGAGATCTTCATGACCTCCGTGTCTCTGGCGGTATCCGCCATTCCGGAGGGGCTACCTGCCATCGTCACCATCGTCCTCTCTATCGGCGTGCAGCGGATGGTGAAACGCAACGCCATCATCCGCCGCCTGCCGGCAGTGGAGACCCTGGGCAGCGCCTCTGTGGTGTGCTCGGATAAGACCGGAACCCTGACACAAAACCGCATGACCCTGGTAAAGGCCTATGTGGACGGCCATGAGGACCTGGAGGACATCAGCAGCGAAAACTCCCCCCAGGTACGCCGCCTTCTGCTCCTTGGCGCCCTGTGCTGCGACGGGTCCGTGGTCTTTGAAGACGGAAAGGAGAAACATCTGGGCGATCCCACGGAGACCTCCATCGTCCTGGCCGCCTACAAAAACGGCATGCCCAAGGACGACATCAACCGGCAGTAT
>CAJFPI010000208.1 GCA_904398675.1 uncultured Oscillospiraceae bacterium | reverse complement strand
GAAGGTGATGACGCCGCGATAGCGCCAGTCGGTCAGGGTCAGGCCGGTCTCCTCCCGGACCTCCCGCAGAAGGCACTCCTCGGGGCTTTCTCCGTCCTCAAACTTTCCGCCTACGCCGATCCACTTGTCGTGGTTCACATCGTTTTTCTTCTTGACCCGGTGGAGCATCAGATACTCCCCCTTCTCGTTTTCCAGATAGCACAGCGTGCAGTTGAACATATCCACAATCACCTCCCGCCCATTCTACCGGAGAAATGGGGAAAAGTAAAGTGGACAAGGGCGGTTTCCCTGTGGTACAATAAAAGGGAAATTTTGGAGAGGGGGCGCGCCATGACCGCCGGGACCATTACCATTGATCTCCACGGCATGACCTGCTACCAGGCCCAGGTGGCCATCGACGCCGCCCTCCGCCGGGCCAATCGGGCCACCTACCGCCTGGAGCTGGTCCACGGCTACCACGGCGGCAGCGCCATCCGGGATATGATCCGGAAGACCTACAGCAAGCACCCCAAGGTGGTGCGGCTGGAGCTGGGGCTGAATCCCGGCGTGACGGAGCTGGTGCTCCGGGAGTACTGATGGAGGAGAGGGCTCTATGAAAAAAGTGACCATGCAGAAACTGCTCCGCATCACGGCGGTCCTGATCTTCATCATCGGCGCCGGGATCGGGTATGATATGGCGGACAAGCAGATCGTCGGGAGCGGATTCGTTTTTGAGAACTTCGACCTCTGGCTGGCCCTGTTATGCTGGTTCATCGCCTTCGCCCTGGGCCTTCTGTTTCTGGCTGCGGCCCGGATCATGGATCTTTTAGAACGATAAAAGGAGGTCAATCCGATGCTGGTTTTATGCTATCCCAAGTGCACCACCTGCCAGAAGGCTCTGAAGTGGCTGGATGAGCGGGGGGTGTCCTGCACGGTGCGGAACATCAAGGAGGAGAACCCCGCCTATGAGGAGCTGAAGGAGTGGTACGGCCGCAGCGGCCTGCCCCTCAAGCGGTTTTTCAACACCAGCGGCCTGCAGTACAAGGCCCTGGGACTGAAGGACAAGCTCCCTGCCATGAGCGAGGAGGAGCAGCTGCGCCTCCTTGCCATCGACGGCATGCTGGTCAAGCGCCCGCTGCTGGTAACGGAGAAGGGGGTCTTTCCGGGCTTTCGGGAGGCGGAATGGCAGAGCCTGCTGGAAAAATAAAAGAACGGGGCGCCTGCGGCCTATGCCGCAGGCGCCCCGCGCCGCGTCTTTACATGCCGTATCCGCCGGTGACCGGGTCCTGAAAAAGGGCGATAGAGGGCGGGGCATAGGTGAAATAGACGAAGAGGAAGGCCGCCGCCCACAGCCCCAGGAGCCCCCCGATCTGCAGCGCGCCGCCGCCGAACCGCCCCTTCTCCAGGAGACGGCAGCTGACAAGACAGGAGACAGCCGCCGCAATAAAGTAGATCGCGATATCCAGAACCATGCTGGTGCGGCCCCAGATGCCGGAATAGGTATAGTAGAGCACCGGGATCAGAAGGAGGCCCAGCAGAATCGAGACGAACTTCACTGCCAGGAAATTGCGGTACTGCTCTGTCAGCGCCGCCATCTCCACCAGTGTCGTCAAGAACAGGGGGACGAAGAGCAGTTTCATATGCTCCCAGGTGGACTCGTTGACTGCGGAAAAGGCGGCCACAACGGCATTCCCGCCGCTCCAGGCATAGGTAAAGTGGAGCAGCGGGCCGATTACCGCCGCCGTCAGAAAGGCCGCCAGCTCCCAGCGGCACAGTTTTTTGGACATCATACTCCCTCCAAGGCGATACAGGATGAAGGAGTATATGCCAAATGACAGGCCTTTTATACAGCGGCGGCAGCTGCGCCTTACAGGGTCAGCACGGCGATCTGGGCGGGGGTGTCCGCCGTCAGGGCCATGGAGGGGCCGCCGTACCGGCGCACCGGCGGGGCGGTAAACAGCGCCAGGAAGTCGGACAGCGGCTGCAGCTCCTGAAGTCCCCGGGTGCCGTCCTTATAATGCATGGGAATGATGACGCGGGGCCGGAGCTGCTCCACAACGGCTTTGGCGCCGGCGGGATCCACAGTATACACCCCGCCGATGGGGACCATGAGGGCGTCGCACCGGCCGATGGCCGCCGCCTGCTCCGCTGTCAGCTGGTGGCCCAGATCCCCCAGGTGGACGGCGGTGACGCCGCCGGCGGAGAGAATGTGGATGCGGTTTTCCCCGCGGAGGGCGCCGCCCTGGTCATCGTGAAAGACGTCCACCGTGCGGATGGCGAAGGGGCAGGGGGCGTCTGCCAGCAGCGTGACGCCGTCGGCATGGTTGTGGTCAAAGTGGTCGTGGCTGCACAGGACCTTATGGCCTTCGGTCCGGGTGTCGGCAAGGCCGGGTACCTGGGAAAAGGGGTCCAGCACGATGCGGTAGCCAGCCTCCTCCAGACAAAAACAGGAGTGGCCGAGCCATGTGATGTTCATAAAAATCCTCCATTCCGCCGCTTGTCGCGATACAAATAGATATGAGATACATCCCCTCCGCAGGAAAATGAGGGGACTTGAGATACTCCCAGTATATCAAAGGCCGCGGCGGCACACAAGAGGCAGGCCGCTGCCGGATAAGAAAGCGGCCCCGCGGCGCATTTTGCCCGAAATTGTTCCAAAATTTGGTGGGGCATTCTTTGCCGGCAGGGAGGGGCGTGTGAATGCGATTATGCATATTTTGACCAAAAAACAAGGTGATTTGTGTATATAGTAAAATAATATGCACAGATTGCGGCGGTTTGCTGCTGCGAAATTTAGCAATAAAAATTACGGGAAAAGTGATAAACCAAAACAAAATTGTGCAAAATGCAAAAATTTTGTTTGGATGAAACGCTGATTTATTGTTAGTTTTTTCTGTAAAAATGCCACTGCTTTTGTCGAGGTCTTTTCCTTGACGGTGGGAGGGGAGCAGGGTATAATTACAATGTATCATATTCGTAATACCATCCTGCACGAAGGAATGTTGGAGGCACAGTATGAGCAAGCGGAGCACGGATCAGATCAGTACCTATTATTTCCATGAGGGGACAACCATCGAAGCCTACACATACATGGGCGCCCATCCCGACAGCCAGGACGGCGCGGCAGGCTACGTTTTTCGTGTCTGGGCGCCCAACGCCCGGGCGGTTTCCGTGGTTGGAGATTTCAACGAGTGGGATCGTGAGAAACACCCTATGGAAAAGATCACCCAGGGCATCTGGGAGACCTTTATCCCCGGCCTTAAGCAGTATGACCTCTACAAGTTTGCCGTGGAGGGGCCGGACGGGGCCGTCCATCTGAAGGCGGATCCCTATGCCTTCCACTGTGAGACCCGGCCGGGCACCAGCAGCAAGCTGTATGACATCTCCGGCTACCAGTGGGGCGACGGGGACTGGCAGCGGCACTGCCGGGAAAACCCCGCCTATAACGGCCCGCTGAATATCTATGAGGTGCACCTGGGCTCCTGGCGGCAGCGGCCCAACGGGGACTTCATCGATTACCGGGATATGGCCGATCAGCTCAGCGCCTATGTCAAGGAGATGGGCTTTAACTATATTGAGCTGCTCCCCATTACGGAGCACCCCCTGGACGCCTCATGGGGCTATCAGTGTACAGGGTACTACGCCCCCACCTCCCGCTATGGGATCCCCCATGATTTCATGTACTTTGTGGACAAGATGCACCAGGCTGGGGTCGGCGTGATCCTGGACTGGGTGCCGGCCCACTTCTGCAAGGACGCCCACGGCCTTTACGAGTTTGACGGGACCTGCTGCTATGAGTATCAGGATCCCCTGCGCCAGGAGCACAGGGACTGGGGCACCCGCATCTTCGACTATGCCCGTCCGGAGGTGCGCAGTTTCCTCCTCAGCAGCGCGGCCTTCTGGCTCAAGGAGTACCACATCGACGGCATCCGGGTGGACGCGGTGGCGTCCATGCTGTACCTGGACTACTCCCGGAAGGATGGGGAGTGGCGGCCCAATCAGTACGGCGGGAAGGAGCACCTGGAGGCCATTGATTTCCTGCGGGACCTCAACAAGACCGCCTTTTCGGTGAACCCCAGCGTCCTGATGGTGGCGGAGGAGTCCACCGCCTGGCCCATGGTGACAAAGCCGCCCCAGGACGGCGGCCTCGGGTTCAACTTCAAGTGGAACATGGGGTGGATGAACGACATCTGCCACTACCTCAAGCTGGATCCCTGGTTCCGCCAGTTCAATCACAAGGACATCACCTTCTCCATGATGTACGCCTTCTCGGAGAACTACATCCTCCCCCTCAGCCACGACGAGGTGGTGCATATGAAGGGATCGGTGTTCGGCAAGATGCCGGGGGACCGGTGGCAGAAATTTGCCGGCGTCCGGGGCTTTTATGCCTACACCCTGGCCCACCCGGGGAAAAAGCTCAGCTTTATGGGCATGGAGCTGGGCACCGAGGAGGAGTGGGCCTATGACAGAGAGCTGAACTGGGGCCTGCTGGCCAACGAGGACAACCGGCAGCTCCATGACTACATCAAGGCTGTCAACCGGTTCTATCTGGACCATCCCGCCCTGTGGGAGGTGGACTTCGACTGGGAGGGGTTTGAGTGGCTGGTGCCGGACGACAACAGCAACAACGTGGTGGTGTTCCTCCGCCGGGACCGGAAGGGGACGCCCCTCCTGTGCGCCATCAACTTCTCCCCCAACGTCTATGAGGACTACCGGTTCGGCTGCCCGCCGGTGAAGGAGTGGCGGGAGGTCTTCAACAGCGACGACCCCGCCTTCGGCGGCAGCGGCGTCAGAAACGAGCTGCCTGTAGCGGTGGAGTGGGTGGAGTCCCACGGGAAGGAGAGCTCCGTGGCCATCCGCATCCCGCCCCTGGGCGCGGTGTTCTTTGAGGGCTCCGGCAGGATGCGGGCCAAGCCAAAGCCCCGGAAAAGGGCGGCGGCCAAGGCGGCAGAGCCACCAGAGGCAGAGGGAAAGGCAAAGCGCAGTCCGGCGAAAGCCGTTACCAAAAAAGCAGCAAAGACAACAGCGACCTCTAAAGCGGCCCCCGCAAAATCTCCAGCGCAGGAAACAGAGAAAACAACAAAGAAGAGAGGCTCGAGCAAATGAAGAAGGAATGTATCGCTATGCTGCTGGCCGGCGGTCAGGGCAGCCGCCTGTATGTGCTGACCAGCAACGTGGCAAAGCCCGCCGTGCCCTTCGGCGGCAAGTACCGCATCATCGACTTCCCCCTGTCCAACTGCAGCAACGCCGGCATCGACACGGTGGGCGTGCTGACCCAGTACAAGCCCCTGGAGCTCAACAGCTACATCGGCTCCGGCCAGCCCTGGGATCTGGACCGCTCCAGCGGCGGCGTCCATATCCTGCCGCCCTACATGGTGGAGGGAGACAAGGGCAGCTGGTATAAGGGGACGGCCAACGCCATCTATCAGAATATCGGCTTTGTGGATATGTACGATCCCGAGTATGTGGTGGTTCTTTCCGGCGACCACATCTATAAGATGAACTATATGAAGATGGTGGACGCCCATAAGAAGGCGGAGGCGGCCTGCACCATCTCTGTTTTGGAGGTACCCTGGGATGAGGCGTCCCGGTTCGGCATTATGAACGTGGACAGCGAGGACAACATCGTGGAGTTCCAGGAGAAACCCAAGGAGCCCAAGAGCAATCTGGCCTCCATGGGCATCTATGTCTTCACCTGGAAAAAGCTGCGGCAGTATTTGATCGAGGACGAGGCGGACCCCGAATCCTCCAACGATTTCGGCAAGAACATCATCCCCAAGATGCTGGCCGCCGGAGAAAAGCTGATCGCCTACCGCTTTGCCGGCTACTGGAAGGATGTGGGCACGCTGGAGAGCCTGTGGGACGCCAATATGGATATGCTGTCCCGGGGCGATCTGGACCTGCTGGATTCCGACTGGCCCATCTACGCCCGCCTGCCCGACCAGCCCCCCGCCTTCATGGGGAAAAACGCCCGGGTGGAGCACAGCGTGGTGACCCAGGGCTGCGATGTGGAGGGCACGGCCTTCAACTCGGTCCTCTCCGACTCGGTGGTGATCGAGGAGGGGGCGGAGGTGCGCTACAGCGTGCTGATGCCCGGCGTCCATGTGAAACGGGGCGCCCTGGTCCAGTATGCCATTTTGGGCGAGGGAGCACAGGTCGGTGAGGACGCCAATGTGGGCGGCGACCCCATGGACTACGATCCGGACAAGTGGGGCATCTCGGTGCTGGGACCGGGCAGCGTGATTGCCGACAAGGAGACGGTGGCGCCCAATACGATGCTCAACTGCCATCATGAGGAGGTACGGAGATGAAGGGATTGCACGGCTTGATTTTTGCCTATGATAAACACCTGGGGCTGCGGGAGCTGACTGAGCGGCGCTCCCCTGCCTCCGTCCCCTTCTGCGGCCGCTACCGCATCATCGATTTCATGCTCAGCAGCATGGTCAACGCCGGCATTGACGACGTGGGCATCGTGCTCCAGGGCAACTATCAGAGCCTCCTGGACCATGTGGGCAGCGGGAAGGACTGGGATCTGAGCCGGAAACACGGCGGGCTCAGGCTGCTGCCCCCCTTCGGCGCCAACCAGTGCCGCGGAGACGCGGGGTTCCGGGGCCGCATGGAGGCGCTGGCCAGTGTAGCGTCCTATTTGGAGAACATCCGGCAGGACCATGTGGTGCTGGCCAACGGGGACATGGTCATCAATATCCCCCTGCAGAAGGTGTACGAGGAGCATATCCGCTCCGGGGCGGACATCACCTGTGTCTGCACCACCAAGCGGGACAGCTGCCCGGAGGACGCCACCTATCTGATGGTGGGGGAGGACAATGCCGTTACATCGGCGCAGTTTAACGTAAAGAACCCGGCGGGGCTGCGCTCGCTGGATATCTACATCCTCTCCAAGGCGCTGCTGCTGCAGCTGGTGAACGACTGCAAGCGCACCGCCGACTTCAGTTTCCGCACAGCCGTCCTGCAGCGGATGGCCTCCCAGCTGAAGATCAAGGCATATATCTGGGCGGGCTACGCCGCCAAGATCCATACGCTGCAGGAGTATTACGACCGCAGCATGGAGATGATGGACCCTGTGATCCGCAACGAGCTGTTCCCCCGGGAGCGGCCTGTGTATACCAAGGAGATGAACGTCTCCTCCACCTATGTGGACCCGGACGGGGGCTGCACCAACTCCCTGGTGGCCGACGGATGCACCATTGAGGGAACGGTGGAGAACTCCGTGCTGTTCCGGGGCGTATCGGTGGCCAAAGGCGCCAAGGTCTCCAACTGCATTTTGATGCAGAATGTGACCGTGGGCGAGGACGCGGAGCTCAGCTGCGTGATCGCGGATAAAAACGTGCGGATCACGCCGGGCTGCACCCTGGTGGCCAGCGACCGCTATCCCATGGCCCTGGCCAAGGACAGCGAGGTTTAAGGCAGGGTAGGATGCCCAAAGAAAACGGCAGGCCAGGGGTAAATTCTGTCCAAATTCCGTATTGAGATTCCGGGTTTAAGACGATATGATGGTACGGTGGGGCGGAAAAGGGATCCCCTTTTCCGCCTGACAGCAAGGAAGGAGAAAGTGTATGCGGATCTTGTTTGCGACCTCAGAGGCGGTCCCGTTCTGCAAGACCGGCGGGCTTGCAGATGTGGCCGGCAGTCTCCCCCAGGCCCTGGTGAAAGCCGGGGACGACGTGGCGGTGATCCTCCCCTTGTACAAAAAGGTGGCGGAGGGCTGGAAGGACCAGATGGAGTTCATCTGCCATATCGACGTGCCTCTGGGCTGGCGCCGGGTCTATGCGGGCCTGTTCCGCCTGGAGCGGGACGGCGTCACCTGGTATTTCATCGACAATGAGCACTACTTCAAGCGGGATGGGCTCTACGGCCACTATGACGACGGGGAGCGGTTCGGCTTTTTCTCCCGGGCGGTGATTTCCCTGCTGCCGAGCCTGCAGTGGATGCCGGAGATCATCCACTGCAACGACTGGCAGACGGCCCTGGTCCCCATCTACCTCAAGGACGAGTGTGTCCGCTGGCCGGAGGTCCGGGGCATCAAGACGGTGTTTACCGTACACAACATCGAGTACCAGGGCCGCTACGGCCCGGAGACCCTGGAGGATCTCTTCGGCCTGGCGCCGGGCTGGATGAAGGACGGCACCCTGGCCTATGACGGGGATGTGAACCTTTTGAAGGGCGCGCTGATGACCTGCGACGCTATCACCGCCGTCAGCCCCACCTATGCCCAGGAGCTGCGGGATCCCTACTATGCCCACGGCATGGAGGGCGTGATGAACCTGAACGCCTGGAAGATCCACGGCGTGCTCAACGGCATCGACATGGCCCGCTACGACCCGGCCACCGATCCCCAGATCAACAGCCGCTACAGCGTCAAGCGCATGGAGGGGAAGAGCCGGTGCAAGGAGGCGCTGCAGAAACGGCTGAACCTCAACGTGGAGGCGGATACACCCATTATCGCCATTGTCAGCCGCCTGGTCAGCCACAAGGGCCTGGACCTGGTGTGCAAGGCCTTTGACGAGATCATGAGCCTTCACTGCCAGCTGGTGGTGCTGGGCAGCGGCGACTACGCCTATGAGCAGTTTTTTGAGAGCAAGCTGGGGTGGCTGCCGGGGCGGATGGCTCTGTACCGGGGCTACAACGAGGAGCTGGCCATGGAGATCTATTCCGGTGCGGACCTGCTGCTGATGCCCTCCAAGAGCGAGCCCTGCGGCCTTGCCCAGATGATCGCCATGCGCTACGGCACGGTGCCCATTGTCCGGGAGACCGGCGGGCTGAAGGATACGGTCCATCCCTATGAGGCGTGGTGCGGCGCGGGCAACGGCTTTACCTTCGCCAACTACAACTCCGGGGACATGGCCTATGTGATCCGCCAGGCTGTGGATCTCTACCACAACAACCGGGACGCATTCAAGCAGCTTCAGTACCACGGGATGACCGGGGACTACAGCTGGGACAAGAGCGCCCGGGAGTACCACAACATCTACGAATCGCTGCGCGGCTGACCGCGCGGCGGCGAAGGGCCTGGGGGGTATCTCCCGATACCCCCCGCGCCTTTTGCAGGGGCTCCGAGGCATATCCAGAGACGCGCAGCGGCACGGCCCTGGATATGCTCCGCAGAGCGATCATATCGAAGAGAGGATATTGCTATATGGAAAAGGTTACAAAGGCCGGGATGCGGCAGGCGATCATTGATAAGCTGCGCCTCAATTTCGGCTGTACAGTGGACGAGGCCGACGAGGCCATGATGATGAAGGCCTGCGCCATGGTGCTGCGGGATGTGATGGCCAGCCGGGCCATCGACACCCGGGCAGCGGTGAAAAAGGGCGAGAAACGGAAGGTCCACTATATGTCCATGGAGTTCCTCCTGGGCCGCAGCCTGGGAAAGAACGCCTACAACCTGGGGGCTATGGAGGCATTGAAGGGCGCCCTGGAGGACCTGGGCTTTAAGAGCGCCGACGTCTTTGAGATGGAGCCGGACGCGGGCCTTGGCAACGGCGGCCTGGGCCGTCTTGCCGCCTGCTATCTGGACAGCCTCTCCACCCTGGAGATCCCCGCCACCGGCTACTCCATCTGCTATGAGCTGGGCATCTTCAAGCAGAAGATCGTGGACGGCCAGCAGGTGGAACTGCCCGACGACTGGATGGGCATGGGCGACGCGTGGCTGGTGCCAAAGCCCGAGGAGATGGAGGAGGTCCACTTCGGCGGCACGCTGCGGGAGTTCTGGGACGACGGGTATCTCCATGTGGTCAACGAGGGGTATACCCGGGTGCTGGCAGTGCCCTGCGATATGGAGATCTCCGGCTACGGCACCAAGCACACCAACACCCTGCGCCTGTGGGACGCCAAGAGCCCCAAGCCCATCGACATGGCCCTTTTCAACAAGGGCGATTATGTCCAGGCCAGCGAAGAATCGGCCATGGCCGAGGCCATTGCCAAGGTGCTCTACCCCGAGGACAACCACTATGAGGGCAAGAGCCTGCGCCTCAAGCAGCAGTATTTCTTTGTCTCCGCCACGGTGCAGTCCATCGTGCGCAAGCACATCCGCGCCTATGGCAAGCTCAACAACTTCCACGAGAAAAACGTGATCCAGATCAACGACACCCACCCCGCCCTGGTGATTCCGGAGCTGATGCGGATCCTTATCGACGACGCGGGCCTCAGCTGGGACGAGGCGTGGCACATCACGGTAAACTCCGTGGCCTATACCAACCACACCGTCATGGCCGAGGCGCTGGAGCGCTGGCCCCAGAACCTGGTGGAGAGCCTCCTGCCCCGGATCTGGCAGATCCTGATGGAGATTGCCCACCGCTGGCAGAAACGGGTGGAGGACTTCTATCACGACGACAACAAGGTCCGGGAGATGGCGGTGATCTGGGACGGGGAGGTCCGCATGGCCAACCTCTGCATCGCCGGGGGCATGAAGGTCAACGGCGTCTCCGCCCTCCACAGCCAGATCCTTAAGGACGACGTGTTCCACAGCGCCTATGTGATGGAGCCGGATAAGTTCACCAACGTCACAAACGGCATCGACCACCGCCGCTGGCTCAGCGAGATCAACCCCGGCCTTGACAAGCTGATCTGTGAGCTGACAGGCGGGAAGAGCTATCTTTTGAAACCGGAGACGCTGGAAAAGCTGGATCAGTACGCCGGAGACGCCGCCGTGCTGGAGCGTTTGGCGGCCATCAAGAAGGAGAACAAGGCCCGCTTTGCCAAGTATGCCAAGCGGGAGCAGGGGATCG
>CAJFPI010000207.1 GCA_904398675.1 uncultured Oscillospiraceae bacterium | reverse complement strand
TGGTGGACGCTAACGGACTTGAACCGCTGACCCCCTGCACGTCAAGAACTGCGTATGGCAAAACGCAGGGCGCATTCGCCTCAAAACGCAGGCGATTGCAGGCTCTGAAGGGCAATTATTTTTCGCTGGCTGTACAGAAATTTCCCGTTGACAGTTGAAAAAAGCCCGACAAATAATCTTAGAAAATACTGGTAAATATCACTTCGCATCAAATAACAATTTGCCGCGCAAAGAGAATCCTATTTTTACGCGCAGTAAGAAAATAAACAGCCCGACGAGAGACAGACGACTCAGTCTGGTGACAGAGCCGAAATCTTCTTGATCGGTGGAGCGATTCACTCAAACAGAGAAGGAAGTCCTGCCGGAAACCGGCAGGACTTCCTTCTCTGTTGCCCTTTGTCAGCGAGCAGTGGGAGCGCAATTCCCCTTCAACCCAAGCGGAATTTGGAAACTGTTCCGGAAAATTCGCTCCATAAACGTCTCGCGCTGGCCGCAGCCCTCCGATCGGGATTATACGGATGCCGCTCCGCTTTCCCCCGACCCACAAAAGGCCACGCAGGCCTCTCGCCGCTATCGATCCAGCGCCTCCCGGATCTCATCGTCAGAGAGTGTGCCGCTTTCAAAGACAAATTCCCCGATCACATTCCCCTCCAGGTCATAGACCGGGATGGCCCGGGAATCCGGCAGATTTTCCATGTAGGCCGCGGCCTCCTCAAGGGTATTGATCTCCGGCCCGTTGAAATCCTCCGCCCGGGCATAGCCCCACTCGCCGTTGGCGGCCCGAACCGGAATGAGGTCCGGCTCCTCCCCGGCATACTTGGCGAGGGACTGCGGGCCGTAGCTCTCCCCGAACTGGTTCCGGGGGTACTTGCCGTCCACCAGCCAGCGCTCGATCAGATACGCATCGTGCTCGTCCTGGGTGATATCCACACTCGTAATGTAGCCGACCACTTCGGGCGGGCTGTCCTCCTGCTCTGCCGGCGCTTCCCTCTCCAAAGCGGATGCCTCAGACTGCTCCGTCGGCACGGCGTCTGGCTCCGTCTCTGGCTCCACCGGCGCAGGGATCGCTTCCTCCTCTGTTGGTGAGGATGTGTCTGAAACCGGGATTTTTTCCGCTTCTTTCTTTTCTGGCACGTCCGCTGTCGAAGTCGAAGGGGACTGCGCCGCGCTCCGTTCCGGAGTTTCCTCCGCAATATCGGTAACTTCCGGCGTGGTTTGACCCGACAGGGGCTGGACCACGCTGCCCTCCAAGGCTGCGGCTGGTTCTCCCGCCGCCAAGGGATACAGGACCGCCCCGCAGATCACAAGGCCCGCCAGCAGGTACAAAACCGCCTTTTTCTTCTGTTGTTTCATGGTGATTCTCCTTTCACGCATCTAAGTTCACGATCTGCTCCGCCCGTTCCAGCAGGACCTCCCCGGGGACGGCTCCCTCCAGGACGAACCGGATGCCTGCGCCGTCATCCATCCAAAAGAGCCAACTCCCATCTTCCCCGTCCTGGCGCTCCAGCAGCGTCCCCGGACAGCCGCTGACCTCCACGGCGGTGCTTTTCAGCTCCGCCGTATTCAGCGTCAGCGCGATCTCCCGGCGCATGAAGCCGTAGGTCAGGGTTATTTCTGCCTGATTTTCCGCGTCCCAGAGGAGGATCTCCCGGGACATCCCCAGATCGGTCATTTCATCGCTGCGGACGCTGTCCTCCGGCAGACCGGGCCATCCATACCGGGGAAGTTCATCCTCTCCCTCGCCGGTAAAGGAATAGACCAGGTTGCCCCTGTCAGACATGGACACCAACCAGTTCCGTACCGCTGCCCGGGCACTGGGGCTGGCGGAAAGCGCGGTCCCAAAGAGGAGGATGAGGACCGCCGCCCAGGTACACGCTCGCCATCTCTGCTGCTTCCGACGGGCCTCCGGCAGCAGCATCCGCATCTTCCGCCGGTATGTCTCCGACACCGGCAGGACCTCCTCCGAGCAGAGTTCTCCGGCAAATTCCTCCGCCACCGCCGCCAGCAGCGCGTCCCTGATCCGGAGGTCCAGTTCTTGATTTGTCATTCGCTCACCCCTTCCGCGTCCAACTTTTCTTTCAGCATGGCCCGGCCCCGCAGGATCCTGGTCCCCACCGCGGACTCACTGATCCCCAGCATCCGGGCGATCTCCCGGTTGGTGTAACCGGCAACGAATTTCAGCTCCAGCACAGCCCGGTAGAGTTCCGGCAGAGCGCCGATGGCCTCCCGGACGGAGCCGGAGGGCGCCGCCGGGGAGGCTGCGGGGAGCCACTCCTCCAGCGGGAGGTGGGCCTGCCGGCGGCGGAGCAGAGAGATCGCCTCATTTTTCGCGATACAGACCAGCCACAGCGGGAGCTTGTCCTCGGGCAATTCCCTGGCCTGCTCCAGATGCCGGAGGACCTTCAGCCAGGCGTTCTGCACCGCATCCTCCCGCTCCTGCGGATCAGTCGGGAAATAGCGGGCCGCCACCCGGAACAGCAGGGGATCGTAGCGGCAATACAGCTCCTGCAGCAGCTCCTTGTCATCTCTGTTCCCCAGTTTCCCCACCTCCCTGACGGGCCCTTCTACCATCAAGACGCTTGATATCCCCATTGTATCACATGGCGCGGAGCGTTTTTTGCGCGCTTCTGTTGCGCCGCTTGCGGATTTTGGCAGGATACCCCCTGCGCCGCGCAAAAATGTAGTATAATTTTTGCTGCGATATGTAACCTTCCTATCATAAACGGTGCTTACAGAGGTGAAGGGCCTTTCAGAGAGGGGGAATACCATGGATGATTCTGGAATCGTGGAGTTGTACCTGAATCGGGATGAGGCGGCGATCGCGCGGACCTCCGAGAAATACGGGCAGCGCCTGCGCGCGTTTTCCCTCGGCATCGTGCAGGACCTGCAGA
>CAJFPI010000206.1 GCA_904398675.1 uncultured Oscillospiraceae bacterium | reverse complement strand
TGTGCGGGGGGAGCTCGAGGGGGCAAAGCCCGCCTCGAATGGGATCAAATGCCCCGCAAAGCCTTGCCGCGCAAGGCGTGGGGCGAGCGCAGCGAGGACTTGCCCGCAGCTAAAGCCGCGGGCAAGTAACGGCATTTTTCAGATCTCCTCCACCTTGATCAGGTTGGTGTTGCCGCTGCGCCCGTCGGTAACGCCGCCGGTGATCACGATCTTGTCCCCCCGCTCCAGGCCGAGGGTGTCCCGCGCGATATTCTTGGCAATGTAGAAGAGCACGTCGGTGGAGGTAAACATGTCGCACATGGCCGGCACCACGCCCCAGCTGAGGGCCAGGCGGCGCCAGGTCCGCTCATCGGTGGTCAGGCCAAGGATATCCACCGGCGGGCGGAACCGAGAGACCATCCGCACGGTCCTGCCGGAGAGGGAACAGGCCACAATGGCCTTCGCCTCAATGTCGATGGCCATGCCGCAGGTGGCGTGGGAGATGGCGTCCACCGTGTCGTTGATATGGAAGTCGTATTGATAGAAACGCCTTTCATAGTGGATGCTCTTCTCCGTCTCCTCGGCGATGCGGGACATGGTGGCCACCGTCTCCACCGGGTACTTGCCCGCGGCGGTCTCCCCGGAGAGCATGATGGCGCTGGACCCGTCGTAGACGGCGTTGGCCACATCGGAGATCTCCGCCCGGGTGGGGCGGGCGTTGTGGATCATGCTCTCCAGCATCTCCGTGGCGGTGATGACCCGCTTGCCCAGCAGGCGGCACTTGGTAATCAGCTTTTTCTGGATGGCGGGCAGCTGCTCAAAGGGGACCTCCACCCCCAGGTCGCCCCGGCCGATCATGATGCCCTCGCAGGCCTGGCAGATCTCCTCGATATTGTCGATGCCGGACTGGTTTTCAATCTTGGCGATCAGGCCGATGTGATCGGCGTTGTGCTCCCGGAGGAAGGCGTGGATGTCCTCCAGATCCTGCCGGCGGGAGACAAAGGAGCAGGCGATGTAGTCCACGTCGTTTTCGATGCCCATGAGGATGTCCGCCTTGTCCTGCTCGCTGAGAAACACCTGGTTGAGCACCTTGTTGGGAAAGCTCATGCTCTTGTTGTTGGAGGTCTCGCCGCCGATGAGCACGCGGCAGACGGCGTCGGTAGCTGTCAACTCCTCCACCTCAAAGGCCATCAGGCCGTTATTGAGCAGAATTTTGTCCCCCACGCTGAGGTCGTCGATCAGCCCGGGATAGCTCACCGACACCCGCTCCTGGCTGCCCACGATCTGCTCGGTGGTGAAGGAGAACCGGTCCCCCTCCTTCAGCGTAATCCGGCCGTTTTCAAAGGTGCGGATACGGTACTCCGGCCCCTTGGTGTCCAGCATGATGGCGATGGGCAGGCGGAGCTTCTCCCGCACCCGCTTGACAAGATCCAGTTTCGCCTGCTGCTCCTCGTGGGTGCCGTGGGAAAAGTTCAGCCGCGCCACATTCATTCCGGCCAGGCACATCCCGGTCAGCGTCTCCTCGTTGTCACACGCGGGGCCAATGGTACAGACGATTTTCGTCTTTCTCATTTCCTGCTCTCCTTTTCTCGTTTCTCACACCGGCGCATCCAGGCCGGTGAAATGGAACGGCACCCGATTTTAAAGTCCGGGTGCCATGACTCTCACTGCGCCGCCCCTGCCGCTCAAATGTTGTTCAGATATTTTCTGACCAAAATCTGCAGCAATTCATCCCGATCGATCTTGCGGATGAGGGTGCGGGCCTGATTGTGGTTGGTAATATAGGTGGGGTCTTCCGAGAGGATATAGCCCACGATCTGATTGATGGGGTTATAGCCCTTTTCTTCCAGTGCCTGATAGACTGTCAGCAAAATGCGGTGGATCTCTTCATCCTGCTCCTTGCTGAAATCATATTTACGGGTAAATTCGTCCATGCACGCACCACCTCTCCAGTATCTTGTATTAGTATACTCATTTTCTTCCAATCTGTAAAGAGCAATCTTGCAAATGTTACGCAGATGTAATATTGCCTGTTGGTAAAAAACTTTTCAGAGAATAGTGGAAATTTTCATAATTAAGCGGTATACTAAGCTATCATTGCCAGGCGCTGCCACTCAGACCGCGCCTTCAATCTTTCCCAAAGGGGGAAACTGACATGACCAAAACCCGCATGCCGCTGGCGGAGGATGTATATCTTACCTATGTGCCCGCGGTGAAGTTCAAGACTGATTTTTTAAGCGCCCAGTTCATCACCCCTCTGCGCCGGGAGGCGGCGGGCCTCAACGCGCTGCTCAGCGCCGTGCTGGAGCGGGGCTGCGTCCGCTACCCCGACATGCAGCAGCTCTCTGCCGCCCTGGATCTGCTCTACGGGGCCAATGTGGAGCATGTGGTCCGCAAGCGGGGTGAAAACCAGCTGTGGGGCTTTGTGGCCACCTGTGTGGACGACGCCTATCTCCCGGACCACGCCGCTGTGCTGGAGCCGCTCGGCGACATCTTGGGAGAGCTGATCTGCCACCCGGTGCTGGAGGATGGCCGGCTGAAGGCGGACTATGTCCTGTCCGAGCGGACCAACCTTCTGGACGCCATCCGCTCCGTGGTCAACGACAAGCGCGCCCTGGCCTCCAAGCGCCTGCTGGAGGAGATGTGCAGGGGGGAGCCCTATGGGCTCAGCCACATCGGCGAGGAGGCGGATGTGGCCGCCATCACCCCCCAGCAGCTGACGGATCACTACCGCAGCGCCATCGCCTCCTCCCGGCTGGAGCTGTACTACTGCGGCCGCGCGGAGCTGGAGCGCGTGGTAGGCGTCTGCCGCCGCATCATCCGGGATCTCCCCCGCAGCGGCGGCGCAGGCATCGCTCTGCCCTCCCCCCACTCCACACGGGGAGAGCCTCAGGTCATCCGGGATCAGATGGACGTTGCCCAAGGCAAGCTGGGGGTGGGATTCACAGTGGACAGCAGCGACAAGGACGCGGTGTTCGTGATGAACACCATGTTCGGCGGCACCAGCAATTCCAAGCTCTTTTTGAATGTCCGGGAAAAGTTGAGCCTCTGCTACTACGCCAGCAGCGCCTATCACCGGTCCAAAAACCTCATTACCGTCTCCTCTGGGATCGAGTTTGAGAACTACCAGAAGGCTCTGGACGAGATCCTGGCGCAGCTGGAGGCCATGCGCCGGGGCGATTGGGAGGAGTGGGAGCTGACGGGGGCCAGGAGCTGTATCGCCAACGGCCACCAGTCCATGGCCGACTCCGCCAGCCGGATGGAGGATTTCTACATGGGCCAGGTGGCCACCGGCCGGGACGACACGCCGGAAAGCCTGATGGATGCCGCCCTGGCAGTGACGCCGGAGCGGATCATGGCTGCAGCCAGGGCCACCAGCCTTGACACCACTTATTTTCTCACCGGAAAGGAGGCGCAGCAGGATGCGTGAGCACACCTACCCCCAGCTGGGCGAAACGGTCTGGGAGGAGACGCTGCCCAACGGCCTCGCCCTCCGCGTCGTCTCCAAGCCCCACTATACCAAGGCCTGCGCCTTTTTCGTCACCCGCTACGGCGGGATGGATCTCCGGTTCCAGCGCGGCGGCCGGTGGCTGGACACGCCGGCGGGCATCGCCCACTACCTGGAGCACAAGATGTTCGACACCAAGGACGGCAACGCCCTCCAGGAGCTGGCAAAAAACGGCGCAGAGCCCAACGCCTTCACCAGCAACGCCATCACCGCCTACTATTTCTACAGCACCGAGCACTTTTACGACAATCTGAAGATCCTTCTCCAGTTCGTCTCCATCCCCTATTTCACCCAGGAGAGCGTGGAGAAGGAGCAGGGCATCATCGGCCAGGAGATCCGCATGGTGGAGGACACCCCCGACTGGCAGGTCTACCAGCAGCTGATGGAGTGTCTCTATGAGAAGAGCCCCGCCCGGGTGTCCGTGGCAGGGACGGTGGAGAGCATCCGCGCCATCACCGCCGAGACCCTCTATGACTGCCACAACGCCTTCTACACCCCCTCCAACATGGTGCTGGTGGTGGTGGGCAGCGTGGACCCGGCCCGGGTGGCCGCCATTGCCCGGGCGGTGCTGCCGGAGAGCGGCGGCCCCGAAATCCCCCGGGACTACGGAGAGGAGGAGTCCCCCGCCCCGGCCAAGGGGGAGGCTGTGCAGGAGATGGAGGTCTCCATGCCCCAGTTTCTCGCCGGCTACAAGTGCCCCACCCCCCCGGAGGGGGCGGAGCAGCTGCGTCTGAGCATGATCGGCGACATGGCCTGCGACATCCTCTTCGGCGACAGCAGCCCACTCTACCGCCGCCTCTATGAGGAGGGTCTCATCAACGGCAGCTTTGGCGGCAACTTCGACATTCTCCCCGGCGCGGCCTACCTCTATGTGGGCGGCGACGCCAACGATCCCCACGCCGTCCACCGCTCCATCACTGCCGAGGCCCAGCGTCTGGGGCGGGAGGGCATCGACGAGGGGTTCTATCAGCAGATCCGCCGCGCCGCCTACGGCCAGATGATCCGCAGCCTCAACTCCTTTGAGAACATCGCCATCGCCCAGGCGGAGGGCGTGTTCCACCATTACGACTACTACGCCTTTCCGGAGGTCTTTGCCTCCATCACCAAGGCGGACATCGAAACATTCCTGCGGGAGAACATCACAGAGGAGCGCACCGCCCTCTCCCTTATCCTCCCCAAGGTGTGACACGCCGCCCCGTCTGCCGCCGGCGGCGGCGGACGGGAGCATCTTTCAGCATAGGAGGTTCCATCCATGCACGCATTGCAAGATATGCCCATCAGCTTTCCCGGGCTGTTTGGCGACTGGTCCTTCAACCCCGATCCAAAGCTGCTGGACATCGGCAACGGTGTCTATTGGTACGGCGTTCTGATCTCCCTGGGCGTGATCCTGGCGGTGCTGTTCTGCGCCAGGCAGGCGCCCAAATACGGCATCACCGAGGATAACCTCTACGATTTTGTGATCTGGGCCCTGCCCTTCAGCCTGATCGGCGCAAGGCTCTACTATGTGATCTTTTACCTGGATCTCTTCCGCACCGAGAGCGGCGCGCTGGACTGGGGCAGGGTAGTCGCCATCTGGGACGGCGGGCTCGCCATCTACGGCGGCATCATCGCGGCGGTCATTGTGCTGCTGATATTCTGCAAGCTGAAAAAGCTCTCTGTCGGCGCGCTGATGGACGTAGGCGTTATGGGGCTTTTCATCGGCCAGGCCATCGGCCGCTGGGGCAACTTCTTCAACCGCGAGGCCTTCGGCTCGGAGACCACCGCCCCCTGGCGGATGCGCCTGTGGGTCTCCGCCACAGAATACATCGAGGTCCACCCCACCTTCCTCTATGAGAGCCTGTGGAACCTCATCGGCCTGCTCATTCTCTGGCGGGTGGTGGCAAAGCTCCGCTCCTTTGACGGGGAAAACGCCTGCTTTTACTTCGCTTGGTACGCCTTCGGCCGGTTCTGGATCGAGGGCCTGCGGACTGACAGCCTCTATCTCTTCGACTGGACCTTCTTCGGCCAGCCCATCCGTGTCTCCCAGGCCCTCTCGGCTGTGATCTTTGTGGCGGCGGTGGCGGTGCTGATCGTCAGGCGGCGGCAGCACCCGGACCCGGAGCAGCTCTTCGTCCACCGCCGGGCCAGGGCGGAGGCCCAGGCCGCCCTGGCGCAGCAGGAGGCCGCAGCAGCGGCGGCGGGCGAAACGCCGGTGGACTTTCCCTTTGCCGCAGCAAAGACGGAGGAGGCCGGTCGTGCCGCCTCCACCGCTGAAACGCCGGAAACGGAGGGGACCGCATCTCAATCGGGAGAAACGCCGCCGGAAGAGGACGGCAAAACAGAATAGCTCCAAACCACCAGGCCCTGGGCACAGTGCCCGGGGCCTGGCCTCTTTTGCAATAAAGAACAGCGTCCAGGATGTCTCCGTCCTGGACGCTGTTTTCTGTCCGTTCTTACTCCTCCTGCTCGCCGTGGTCGTGGCCGCAGCAGCCGTTCTCGCAGTCGGCACACTTGCTGATGTCGTTTTCAATGCCCTGGCGCTTGTAGTAGTC
>CAJFPI010000205.1 GCA_904398675.1 uncultured Oscillospiraceae bacterium | reverse complement strand
TCGATGATGTCCACGATCTCCATGCCGATGCGCTGCTGGGCCTCCTTGGTGGCGGCGCCGATGTGGGGGGTGCAGGAGACGTTGGGATGGCTGTAGAGGGCCTTGTTGGTGGCGGGCTCGTCGGCGTACACGTCCAGGCCGGCGGCGCGGATCTTGCCGGAGTTCAGGGCCTCCAGGAGATCGGCCTCGTCCACGTTGTCGCCGCGGGAGGTGTTGATGAACACCACGCCGTCCTTCATCTTGTCAATGTTCTCCTTGCGGATCAGCTTGACGCCGTTGAGGGAGGGGGTGTGGAGGGAGATATAGTCGGCCCGGGAGAGCAGCTCATCCAGCTCCACATACTTGATGCCCATTTCCTCCTCGATGCCGGGGACATGGTAAATATCCTCAGCGATAACAGTCATGCCCAGGGCCTTGGCCTTGCGGCCCAGAGCCTGGCCGATGCGGCCAAAGCCGATGATGCCAAGGGTTTTGCCCTCGATCTCGATGCCCTTGCCGTAGGCCTTCTTCTCCCACTTGTCCTCACGCATGGTGTGGCCGGCGATGGAGATATAGCGGGAGCAGGAGAGCATATGGGCCAGGGCCAGCTCAGCAACAGAGTTGGAGGAGGCGCGGGGGGTGTTCTTCACGGTGATGCCGTTGTCCTCGGCATACTTTACGTCGATGTTGTCAACGCCCACGCCGCCGCGGATAATGAGTTTCAGCTTGCCGCCCTTGGCCTCGTCAATATGGTTGGCACGGACCTTGGTGGCGCTGCGGACAACAACCGCGTCAAAGTCCCGCAGGGCCTTGCCCAGCTCCTCGGGAGCGTAGAACTGCTCAACAACCTCGTGACCGTTTTCCTTCAGCTTGGCCAGAGCGGTCTTGTCCATTCCGTCGGTAACCAAAATTCTCATATTGTATCGTCTCCTCGTTTCAGTCGTTCAAAGTTTGTACAGGAATGGTTCCCCCGCCGCCGGAAATCAGCGGGGGAGGGGAGAGGGAGAACTCAGCCGTTCTTGGCCTCGTAGTCCTTCAGGAATGCCACCAGAGCCTCGACGCCGTCCTTGGGCATGGCGTTGTAAACGCTGGCCCGCAGACCGCCCACACTCTTGTGGCCCTTCAGATTGTCAAAGCCGGCCTCCTTGGTGGCGGCGACAACCTTGGCGTCCAGCTCAGCGCTCTCGGTGACGAAGGGAATGTTCATCAGGGAGCGGAACTCCTTGTCCACAGTACCCTTGAACATCTTGGAGCTGTCCAGGAAATCATACATGACCTTTGCCTTGTCCAGGTTCATCTTGTACATGGCCTCCAGGCCGCCGATGCTCTTGAGGTACTTGAAGACCTTGCCGCAGCAGTAGATAGCCCAGCAGTTGGGGGTGTTGTACATGGAGCCGTTGTCGGCGTGGGTCTTGTAGCTCATGTAGATGGGGACCTTCGGATCCAGGTCGTCGCGAATCAGATCCTCGCGGATGATGACCACCACCATGCCGGCGGGGCCCACATTTTTCTGCACGCCAGCATAGATCAGGCCGTAGTCAGACACGTTGCAGGGCTTGGAGAGGAACATGGAGCTCTGGTCGCTGACCAGGATGTGGCCCTTGGTGTTGGGGAGCTTGGGCCAGGTCACGCCGTGGATGGTCTCATTCTCGCAGATGTAGACGTAGTCAGCGTTGTCGGGAATATCCAGATCGTCGCAGTTGGGGATATAGCTGTAGTTGCGGTCCTTGCTGCTGGCCACCACATGGACATCGCCATACTTCTTGGCCTCGGAGATGGCCTTCTTGGACCAGGCGCCGGTCTCCACATAGCAGGCCACGCCGTTCTTCATCAGGTTCATGGGGATCATGGCGAACTGCAGGGTGGCGCCGCCCTGGATGAAGAGCACCTTATAGTTGTCAGGAATGTTCATCAGGTCACGCAGATCCTGCTCGGCCTCGTCAATGATCTGCTGATAAACCTTGGAGCGGTGGCTCATCTCCATGACGCACATACCGGAGCCCCGGTAGTTCATCATTTCGTCCCGGATCTCCTCCAAAACCGGCTCGGGCATGGTGGCGGGACCTGCGGAAAAGTTGTAGATGCGTCCGTACTTCATCGTGTTTCCTCCTCTAAAGCGACTAGCATTTGCAGCGTCTTTGGATTAGCACCTCCAGTATATCACACAAATGGAAATAATCAACCATAAAAATTAAAAAGATTTTTAGCCAGTCATAAATTTTTTTAGTTTTTCTGCCATGGGAAAAAATTTGCATTTTATGGGAATATCCTGTATACTGATGAACACATGAGACTGCTGTGGTGCTTTGCATTGCGGCGGTGCGAAGGAGGGTATCGAGCAATGCGTGCAGACGGCAAGCGAGCAAAAGGGCTGACCGCCATTGAACAGGCCATCCCCTTTATCATGCCCAAGCGGGTGGATGCCCAGAACTATGTGACAGAGTATATTGATGAGGAGGTCATCAAAGCATATATCCGGGATGTCCACCGGGAGCGGGGGATTCGCCTCAGCCGCATGGCTGTGGTGATTGCGGCCTACTACATGGCGGCGCTGAAGCATCCCTATGTTAACCGTTTTGTTGTGAACAGCCGCGTCTATGACCGCAATCACTTCTGTGTTAGCTTTGTGATGCTGAAAAACAGGGCGGACGGTACGCCGGACGAGACCACCATCAAGGTTTTTATGGAACCGGGAGACGATGTGTTTTCCATCAACAGGCGAATCAACGCCCTCATTTCGGAAAACAGCCGCCCGGTCCACATGAACCGGACCGATAAATTCGCGGCGTTTATGTTTTCTCTGCCGTTCCTGCCGCACCTTGTAATGGCGGTGGTGCGGTTTCTGGACCGGCGCGGGCTGCTGCCCCGCAGTATCATTGACCTCAGCCCCTTCCATACCAGTATGTTTATCACCAACCTGGCGTCCATCAATACCACCCATATTTACCACCATATTTACGAGTTCGGCACCACCAGCGTCTTTCTCAGCATGGGGAAATCCATCCCCAATTATCTCTCCGGCAACCTTAAGGACAAGCTGATGCCCTTGAGCGTCGTGATGGATGAGCGGATTTGCACCGGCCATGATTATGCGCTGTTCAATAAGACTCTGCGGCAATTTCTGGCGGCTCCGTGGCTCCTGGAGCAGAGGACGGCTGAAAAGGATGCGGTTTCGGAGGACGAGGAAGAGGCCGAAGCTGCACTGCTGTAGGAAACTGACAGGTGGGAACGCGCCGTGGCGCTGCATATCTCCGTCAGGATTGCACAAGGTAGACGGGAGAGCTTTTTCAGCGGAGCTGCGGCAGCGCCGGAGAGGCAAAATTCACCAGAACAGGAGAGGGAACCATGGAGATTCAGATTTATGCGCTGGCCATTGACAGAGATCTGGGGGACGAGGAGCGGGAGTGCCTGCTCAGCGGGCTGCCCTATCTGCGCTACCAGCGGCTGATCCGCACCAGGGAGAGCAAGCAGAACCAGGCCATGTGTGCCTATGGCTTGCTGCGGTATGCGCTTCGGGAGCTGTATGGCCTGGAGGAGCTGCCGGAGATCGCTATTGCGGCGGAGGGGAAACCCTCCTTCCGGGAGCGAGGGGATATCCAGTTTAACCTCAGCCATACCAACGGCGCTGTGGTTTGTGCGCTCCATGACCAGCCGGTGGGAGTGGATATTGAGCAGGACCGGGAGGCGGCCCAGACCATCCTGCACTACTACCATATCGACCGGCAGGAACAGTTCTGGCAGATGTGGGTGCAGCGGGAGGCAACAGCCAAATGCCATGGCCGGGGGTCTGCGGCGCTGTGCCACTGGAACCGTGCGCTTGAGGCTGGGGTGGCGTGCCGGGCCATGGAGCTCTTTGATGGATACTATGCCGCTGTGGCCAGCCGGGACTGCAACGCCGGCTGCGCCTGTCACATTGTGACGCTGGATGAGCTGTTTCAGAGCCTGATGGTTCGTGTCTGAGGGAAAGATATTGTATGAAACAACGGAAAATAGGGAGAGGCGGGCTGTTATCCGCCTCTCCCTTTTCATATTTTTCTGACATCAGGCGCTGCCAGTTTCCCGTGCCGCCTGACGGCTGATCCGACAGGCGGTTTCCAGGGCCACCTCCATCATGCTGGTAAAACCGGTCTGCCGCTGCTGGGCGCTCAGCTCCTGGCGGGTAACCAGGTTGTCTGATACGGAAAAGATGCCCAGCGCCCGCACGCCGGCCCGGGCGGCATTGCAGTAGAGGGCAAAGCTCTCCATCTCCACCGCCAGGGTGCCCATCTTCTCCCAAATGCGCCAGGTTTCCCCCTCGCCATAGAAAAGATCCGAGGAGAGAACGGTCCCCACCGTGTGGGGGAGCCCCCGCTCCGCCGCGATCTCCTCCGCGGTTTTCAGCAGGTCATAGGAGGCGGCGGCGGAGAAGGTGCCGGGCAGCTGATACTGGTGGGCGTAGTTGGAGTCGGTACTGGCGGCAATCGCCATCACAATCTCACCCAGCTGCAGCTCCTCCCGCATAGCGCCGCAGGAGCCAATCCGGATAAGATTCTTCACGCCGAAAAAGTGGATCAGTTCATAGGTATAGATCCCGATGGAGGGGCAGCCCATCCCCGTCCCCATAACGGAGAGGCGGGCGCCGCAATAGGTTCCGGTATAGCCCAGCATGTTGCGGACGGCATTGAACTGGACGACATCCTCCAGATAGGTGTCTGCGATAAATTTGGCCCGGAGGGGATCGCCGGGCAGGAGAATGGTTTCTGCAATGTCGCCGGGGTTGGCTGCGTTATGGGGCGTAGACATAAGATCGGCTCCTTTCCTTTTTGATTGGCTCTATCATAGCACAAAAGCCGCGCCATTGCCAGAGGGAGCAGACAGGTTCTCCAGCGGAAGGGCAGCAATGAAACCATACAGGCCCGTGTGATGTGACCAGGAGGAAGGCACAGAAAGAACGATTCCCAGCCGCAGAGCGGCTGGGAATCGGGATGCACTATGCACTCTGTGCGTCGTGGTCCGGCAGGTCCACAAGGATGGCCTTGTGGTGGACGTAGGGCAAAAAGATATTCAATACATCGGAGGTCTCCAGTTTCAGCGTGCCGGTGTTCTGGCAGGGGTGGCAGCCGATGTACTCCTTGCTGTAGAGCTCCCGGTCCAGCAGCAGCTGCACCCTGCCCTCCGTGTCGTTCATCAGCGCCAGAATAGAGGCAGAGCCGGGGGTCACGCCCAGCAGCTCCTGCATCTTCTCCGGGGAGGCAAAGCTGAGCCGGGAGGACTGAATCTGGGCGGAGAGGTCCTTGGTCTTGAAGGCCTTGGATGCCGGCATGCACAAGAGATAGAACTGGGTCTGCTGACGGTTGCAGAGGAAGAGGTTTTTGCACACCCGGGCGCACAGCGCCTCGGAGATGGCACGGCAGTCCTCCATGGTATTGGCAGGTTCATGTTCCACTCGTTCAAAAGGGATGTGCAGTTTTTCCAACAGCTGAAAAGTAGCCTGCTCCACAGGGGAGCGCTGGTCGGTGGGCGATGTAGTAAAAATTTGGGAAATGGTCATGATCAGCTCTCTCTTTCGTCAAACGGGATTGGTGAGGGATGGTCAGCGCAGGAGGGCTTCTCCTGCAGTATAAATATCGCCGGCGCCCACTGTGAGGATCAGATCCCCGGGCTGGGCCATGGCGCGCAGTGTCTCCGTGACTTCGGGAAGGGTGGCGCAATAGATGGCGCCCGGGATCTCCGCCGCTAGGTCTCGTGAGGAAATGCCAATGGTATTTTTCTCCCGGGCAGCGTAGATCTCCGCCAGCACCACCTGATCGGCCCGGCGCAGCTCCTCCACAAACTGGGAGAAAAGCGCCCTGGTCCGGGAGTAGGTGTGAGGCTGGAAGGCGCAGATGATCCGCTGGTAGCCAAGAGATCTGGCCATAGACAGCAGAGCGTGGAGCTCGCCGGGGTGGTGGGCGTAATCGTCATAGATCTTGGCGCCGTTGTACTCGCCCTTGTATTCAAACCGCCGGCCCGCCCCGGTGAAGGTGGCAAGCCCCTCCTCCACAGCCCGGCCGGGGAGGTGTAGCACATAGGCGGCGGCAGCGGCGGCCAGGGCGTTGAAGATATTGTGCTCCCCGCCTACCTGCAGCTCCACATGGGCGTATTGCTGGCCGTGGATCACCACATCGAAGGCGGGAAGGCCGTTGGTGAAGGAGATGTGCTCAGCCCGGCAGTCCGCCCTCTCGCTGCGAAGGGCAAAGGTAAAGAGTTTCATCCCTGCCAGGGTCTCCATGGTGTTGGGATCGTCAGCGTTGGCCACAATCGTGCCCCCCGGCGGCACCAGCTGGGCAAAGCGGCGGAAGGACCGCTCCACATCCGCAAGGTCCTTGAAAAAGTCCAGGTGGTCGGCCTCGATGTTGAGGATCACCGCCACGGTGGGGGAAAAATGCAGGAAGGAGTTGCGGTATTCGCAGGACTCCAGTATAATGGTCTCACCCTGGCCCACCCGGTAGCCGCTGTGGAGCAGGGGCAGCGTCCCGCCGATCATCACCGTGGGGTCCGCCTGGGCGGCCATAAAGACGTGGGTGGTCATGGAGGTGGTGGTGGTCTTCCCGTGGGTGCCGGCGATGCAGACGGCGTTTTGATACCCCCGCATGATGGCGCCCCAGGCCTCCGCCCGCTCGAACACCGGCACGCCGGCGGCCCGGGCGGCGGCGATTTCCGGATTGTCGTCATGGACGGCGGCGGTGCGGATGAGGAACTCCGCGCCCTGGATGGATGCGGCCCGGTGGCCGATGGCGATGGGGATGCCCAGGGAGCGCAGGTGCTCCACCGTGGCGCTCTCCTGCATGTCGCTGCCCTGGACCTGGAGCCCCATGGTGTGGAGCACCTCCGCCAGGGGGGACATGGACACGCCGCCGATGCCGCACAGGTGGACGCGGCGGCCGGGGGCGAGGTAGGGACGGATGCTGGAACCCATAGCTGTTCCTCCGAAAACAGCGGCTTTCCCGCTGGTAATAGCAATGGCGCTAACTCTTATATTATAATCGAAAGAGGGCCTTTATGCAACTGGCTGGCCCGGGTGAACCTGCCGATTCTGTGGGGGATATCCCCCGGTATTTTGTCCATATTACTGTAAGAATAACCAAAAAGGAGCGGAATACATGGAACAGATCCCCCCCTATATACAGACCATTCTATGCCGCCTGGAGGAGGCGGGCTATGCCGCCTGCTGCGTGGGCGGCTGTGTCCGGGACCTCCTCCTGGGCCGCGCGCCCCAGGACTGGGACGTGGCCACTGCCGCCCGGCCGGAGGAGGTGGAGGCCCTCTTCGCCCCGGCCGTCCTGGAGACGGGGCTGGCCCACGGTACGGTGACCGTGGCGGTGGAGGGGGGCCGCGCGGAGGTCACCACCTTCCGCCGGGACGGGGACTACCGGGATTTCCGCCACCCGGAGACCGTGGCCTTTACCGGCAGCCTGGAGGAGGACCTCAGCCGGCGGGACTTCACCATAAACGCCATGGCCCTGGACCGGCGGGGGAAACTCACGGACCCCTTCGGCGGCAGGGAGGACCTAAAGTATGAGCTGCTGCGCTGCGTGGGGGACCCGGACAAGCGGCTTACCGAGGACGCCCTTCGGATCCTCCGCTGCCTCCGCTTTGCCTCCACCCTGGCCTTTGCCATTGAGGACGGCACCGCCGCCGCCCTCCGCCGCCACAAAGACCTTCTGCGGCACATCGCCGCGGAGCGGGTGGAGGCGGAGCTGCGCAAGCTGATCTGCGGCGCCGCGGCGGCGGAGGTCCTGCTGGAGTACCCGGAGGTGGTGGGGGTAGTGATCCCGGAGATCCTGCCGGCGGTGGGCTTTGACCAGCGCAACCGGCACCACTGCTTTGACGTGTGGGAGCACAGCGTCCGGGCCATGGCGGCAGTGCCGGCGGACCCCATTTTGCGCTATACGCTGCTCTTTCACGATCTTGGAAAGCCGGAGACCTTTTTCCTGGATGACAAAGGAGTGGGCCATTTCTACCACCACGGCCAGGCCAGCGAGCGCATCGCCGATGCGGTCTGTACCCGGCTGCGGCTGGACCGGCACAGCCATGAGACCATCTGCCGCCTGGTACGGCTCCACGACGTGAACATCACCCTGACGGAGAAGGGGGTCCGCCGGATGCTCCGCAAGCTGGGGGAGGAGGACTTCCGCCGCCTGATCCAGGTCAAGCGGGGAGACAACCTAGCCCAGCACCCGGCCTATCTGGACCGACAGAAGTGGCTGGATCAGCTGGAGGAGCTGGTGAATGTGGTCCTCCAGGAGGAGCAATGCTTTTCTCTCCGGCAATTATCTGTAAAGGGAGATGACCTGCTTGCTGTTGGCCTGCACGGGAAAGCGGTGGGGGAGACCCTGGACAGGCTGCTGGATCTGGTGATCGAGGGGGAGGTCCCCAACGACAAGGAAATTTTGCTGCGCTATGTAGAGGAGGATTGGCTGTGACAGATTATATCGGGGCGCACCTCTCCAGCGCCGGCGGCTTTTTCCGCATGGGGAAGACGGCTCTGGGCATCCAGGCCAATACCTTTGCATTTTTCTGCCGCAATCCCCGGGGATCCAAAGCGAAAGCGGTGGATCCGGCAGACCTGGAAAAGCTGCGGCAGCTGCTGGAGGAGAATCGTTTCGGCCCCCTGGTGGCCCACGCCCCCTATATCATGAATGCCTGCTCCAAGGATGAGGGGATCCGAAACCTGGCGGAGGAGATGATGCGGGGAGATCTGGCGCTGATGGAGCATCTGCCGGGCAATTACTACAATTTCCACCCCGGCAGCCATGTGGGGCAGGGCGTTGAGACGGGCTGCCGCCTGATTGCGGAGATGCTCAACCGGGTGCTGCGGCCGGAACAGAACACCGTGGTCCTGCTGGAGACCATGGCTGGGAAGGGCGGCGAGATCGGCGGACGGTTTGAGGAGCTGCGGGCGATCCTTGATCAAGTGGAGCTGCAGGAGAAGGTGGGGGTGTGCCTGGACACCTGCCATGTGTCCGATGCAGGGTATGACATTGCCGGGGATCTGGAGGGCGTGCTGGCGGAGTTTGACCGGGTGATCGGCCTTGAACGGCTGAAGGCCTGTCACATCAACGACAGCCTGAATCCTGTGGGCGCCAGGAAGGACCGCCATGCCCGCATCGGGGAGGGGACCCTGGGGACGGCGGCCATCGTCCGCTGCATCCTCCACCCAAAGCTGCGGGGCCTGCCCTTTATCCTGGAGACGCCTAACGACACGCCCCAGCATGGGGAGGAGATCGCCATGCTGCGCCGGGAGATGGCCCTTGCCCAAGGGCAGGCGGAATAGAAGGTACATCTCTGCTTTGCACAGCAGAAAGAGGAGGCATCCGCCGTTTGGCGAATGCCTCCTCTTTGGTTTATGATTGATGGTTTCGTGTGAGACTCAGATAGAGCGGTCCTCCACATACAGCTCCCGCACCGCGTTGGGATCATCCGCAGCAGCCTTGGGCGCTGCAGCAGGGGCCGCAGCAGGCTCGTCATGGGGGCCGTCACGCCACTTGATGAACTTCTCCGCCACCTGGGGGAAGAGGGCCAGACTCAGAACATCCTCCTCGTTTTTGGCGATGTCCTTGTACTCCTCCTTATATTTCTCCAGCTCCGGCTCCAGAAGATCCGCCGGACGGCAGGTGATCACATCCTCCGGCTGGATGCCTGCCTTGGCGCGGACATCCTCGTTGACCTTGCCGGGCAGAGCGCCGTACTCGCCCTTCAAAACGGCACGGGACTCCTTGGTAAAGGTCTTGTACCGCTCGCCCAGGATAATGTTCATC
>CAJFPI010000204.1 GCA_904398675.1 uncultured Oscillospiraceae bacterium | reverse complement strand
TTCACAGCGCCGCCTCCACAAAGGCCCGGAGGCCGTCCATATCCAGAGGAATCGTTTTCGCCCGGCCGATCTCCTCCAGCACCACGACATCTATTTTTCCACCCCGGCGTTTCTTGTCGCCGGTGGCGGCGTCATACAGCTCCTCCGCTGTGTAGGCACACTCCGTGGGCAGGCCGTACCGCCGGTTGCCGGCCAGCACTGTCTCCAGCGTCCCCTTGGGGCTAAGGCCCAGGCGCTCTGCGGCCCGTGCTGCCAGCACCATGCCGACGGCCACCGCGTGGCCGTGGGTCACCGTATAGCCGCTGCACTTCTCGATGGCGTGGCCCAGGGTGTGGCCGAAGTTCAGGAGCTTGCGTTTCCCGCTCTCAAACTCGTCCTCCGCCACCACGGCGGCCTTGATCTCCACATTCCGCCGCACCACCGCCGGGAGGTGGTCCCGGATGGGCTGGCGCATCAGGAAGTCAAAGAAATCTCTGTCGGCGATGAGGCCGTGTTTCAGGGTCTCCGCCACCCCGTCGGCAAAGGTGTCCGCCGGCAGGGTAGAGAAGGCGGCGCAGTCGCACACCACCAGCCGGGGCGGCCAGAAGGCCCCCGCCAGGTTCTTCCCCGCCGGCAGGTCCACGGCTGTCTTGCCCCCCACGGAGGAGTCGCTGGCAGCCAGAAAGGTGGTGGGCAGCTGGATATAGTCGATCCCCCGCTGATAGGTGGCGGCGGCAAAGCCCGCCATATCCCCGGCCACGCCGCCCCCCAGCGCAGCCACAAAGTCGGACCGGGTCAGGCGGTTCTCCGCCAAAAACCCCAGGATGGCGCCATAAGTGGCCAGGGTCTTGCTCTGCTCTCCCGCCGGGAAAACATAGGTGCAGACATCCATTCCCGCCTGCCGGAGGGAATCCTCCACCCGGCGGGCGTAGAGGGGGGCCACGGTGCTGTCGGTCACCAGGGCGCACCGGCGGGACGCGGTCACCGCGGCGATCTCCCCGCCGCAGCCCGCCAGCAGCCCCTCTCCAATGAGGACGTCATAGTCCCGGGAGGCGCGCACATGCACTCGCTCCATTACTCCCCATCCTCCCTGTCCAGCTCCGTCTTGATCTCCCGCCCCTCCCGGAGAAGGACGCGCATCTGCGCCTCGTCCCCTGCGGTGAGTGCGTCGTCATATGCCTGCAGCCGCCCGATCATCCCCTGGATCTCCCGGTGGAGATCCTCCCGGTTTAAGAGGAACAGCTCGGCCCACATGTTCTCATTGAGGAAGGCCACCCGGGTCATATCCCGAAAGCTGCCGGCGGAGAACCCCCGGTGCTCCCGGGCGGTGGGGCTCTTCACATAGGCGCTGGACACCACATGGGCCAGCTGGCTGGTGAGGGCGATGATCCGGTCGTGTTTCTCCGGCGTTGCGATCTCGTAGCGGGTAAAGCCGATGGCGTCGAACACGTCCTTGACCTTCTTCATGGTCTCGATGTCCAGGTCCCTGTGGGGTACCAGGATCAGGGAGGCGTTGACGAACATGTCCCGCCGGGAGTTTTCAAACCCCAGCTTGGCCACGCCCTCCATGGGGTGGCCGCCGATGAAGGTAAAGCCGTTTTGCTCCGCCGCCCGCCAGCAGGGCTCACACACCGCCTGTTTCACCCCGGCGCAGTCCACCACCACGGCGCCCTTTTGGATCACAGCGGCGTGCTGCTCCACCCAGGCCACCGTGTCCCGGGGATAGAGGGCCAGGATCAAAACGTCGCAGCCGGCCACCCGGTCCTCGGTGAGTTCCTCGTCGATGACCTCCAGGAGCTTGGCCCGGTAGACCACCGGCCGCTGGAGGTCCGTCCCCCAGACAGTGTGGGCGGTGTTGGCCTTGATGGCCCGGGCCAGGGAGCCGCCGATGAGCCCCAGGCCCACAATTCCAATGTTCATGGCGTTCCCTCCCCTGTCAGGACTCGTAGCTGTACTTGCAGAAGGGCAGGATGTTCCGGACGTCCTGGGCAAGTGAGGCAAATGCCTCCGGCGTGATGGACTGGGGCCCGTCGCACCAGGCATGCTGGGGATCGTTGTGGACCTCGATCATCAGCCCGTCCGCCCCGGCGGCGGCGGCAGCCATGGCCATGGGGCGCACCAGGGAGGCCTTGCCGGTGGCGTGGCTGGGGTCAATGACCACCGGCAGGTGGCTCAGCCCCTTCAGCACCGGCACGGCGCTGAGGTCCAGGGTGTTGCGGGTGGCGGTCTCAAAGGTGCGGATGCCCCGCTCGCAGAGGATCACCTGCTCGTTGCCTCCGGCCATGACGTACTCCGCGCTCATTAAGAGCTCCTGGAGGGTGGCGGACATGCCCCGCTTGATGAGGATGGGCTTGCGCAGGTGGCCCAGCTCCTTTAAAAGCTCAAAGTTCTGCATGTTCCGGGCGCCCACCTGGATGATGTCCACCTCGTC
>CAJFPI010000203.1 GCA_904398675.1 uncultured Oscillospiraceae bacterium | reverse complement strand
TCTTGCCCTTGTACCGGACCTCCAGGGTCTCCCGGTTGTACCGCCTGCCCTTGCACACCTCGCAGGGGACATAGATGTCCGGGAGGAAGTGCATCTCGATTTTTAAGAGGCCGTCTCCCTGGCAGGCCTCGCACCGTCCGCCCCGGACGTTAAAGCTGAACCGGCTGGGGCCGTAGCCCCGGGCCTTGGCCTCGGCGGTGGAGGAGAAGAGGTCCCGGATGTCGTTGAACATGCCGGTGTAGGTGGCGGGGTTGGAGCGGGGGGTTCGGCCGATGGGGCTCTGGTCGATGTTGATGACCTTGTCGAGGAACTCCTCCCCCTCCATGCCGTCGTGCTTTCCCGGGCGGCACTTCATGCGGTTGAGGTCCGCCCCCAGGCGCTTGAAGAGGATCTCGTTGACAAGGGAGGACTTGCCGCTGCCGGAGACGCCGGTGACGCAGGTAAAGGTCCCCAGGGGGATGGACACGTCAATGTGCCGCAGGTTGTTTTCCGCCGCGCCCCGGACTGTGAGCACATGGCCGTTTCCCGCCCGCCGCTGCTGGGGGACGGGGATCTTCTTTTTCCCGCTGAGATAGAGGCCGGTGAGACTCTTGGGATTTCGCATGACCTCCTCCGGCGTGCCGGCGGCCACCACCTCGCCGCCGTGGACCCCGGCGCCGGGGCCGATGTCCACGATATAGTCGGCGGCGCGCATGGTGTCCTCGTCGTGCTCCACCACGATAAGGGTGTTGCCCAGGTCCCGCAGGCGGCGCAGGGTGTCCAGCAGCTTGTCGTTGTCCCGCTGGTGGAGCCCGATGGAGGGCTCGTCCAGAATATACAGCACCCCCATCAGGCTGCTGCCGATCTGGGTGGCCAGACGGATGCGCTGGCTCTCGCCGCCGGAGAGGCTGCCGGCGCTGCGGGAGAGGGTCAGATACTCCAGCCCCACGCTGCGCAGAAATCCCAGCCGCTCCCGGATCTCCCGGAGGATGCGCTCGGCGATCATGGCCTGGGTGGGGCCCAGCTGCAGCTGCTCTATATACTTCAGGGCGTCCACCACGCTGAGACGGGTGTATGCATCGATATTCATGGTGCCCACCGTCACTGCCAGGCTCTCCTTCCGCAGGCGCTTGCCCTTGCAGTCCGGGCAGGGGCACTCGCTCATGCACTCCTCCAGCTCCCGGCGGCTGGCGTCGCTCTGGGTCTCCCGATAGCGGCGCTCCAGGTTGTTGCAGATGCCCTCGAAGGCCTGGTGGAGCACCCCCTTGCCCCGGGGCTGGTCATAGTGCAGCTCCAGCTTTTCCTCGCCGGTGCCGTAGAGGATGATCTGCCGCACCTCCTCCGGCAGCTCCCGCCAGGGGGTGGTGAGCTTGAAGTGGTATTTTTTGCTCAGGGCGTCAAAATACATCCGGGAGATGCCGTCTCCCCGAATGTTGTTCCAGCCGGTGGCCTGGATGGCCCCCTCCAGAATGGAGAGGCTCTCGTCCGGCACCACCAGCGCCGGGTCCACCTTCAGCTGGCTGCCCAGCCCCGTGCAGGTGGGGCAGGCGCCGAAGGGGTTGTTGAAGGAGAACATGCGGGGGGCCAGCTCCTCGATGGAGACGCCGCAGTCCTCGCAGGCGTAGTTCTGGGAGAACATCAGGTCCTGCTCCTGCTCCCCCAGCACGTTCACGATCACAAGGCCGCCGGAGAGGGCGGAGGCGGTCTCCACGCTGTCGGTGAGCCGTTTCTGAATGTCCTCCCGGATCACCAGCCGGTCCACCACCACCTCGATGCTGTGCTTTTTGTTCTTTTCCAGGGAAACCTCCTCGCTGAGGTCATAGAGATTGCCGTCCACCCGCACCCGGACGTAGCCGGAGCGGCGGGCGTCCTCAAACACCTTCTGGTGCTCGCCCTTTTTTCCCCGGATCACCGGGGCCAGGACCTGGATGCGGCTGCCCTGGGGCAGGGCGGCCACCTGGTCAATGATCTGATCAATGGTCTGCTGGCGGATCTCCTTGCCGCACTTGGGGCAGTGGGGCACCCCCACCCTGGCCCAGAG
>CAJFPI010000202.1 GCA_904398675.1 uncultured Oscillospiraceae bacterium | reverse complement strand
GAGAAGAAGTCGTGAAATTCCGGCGAGGCGAAACGGCGGTAGTCGCCATCCACCGTAATGAGCCCTGCGGCCAGGGCCAGATCCTCCGAGTGCTTGAGGATCTCATAGATGCCGCCGCGGGCCTTTACTGAACCGGCAACCGCCAGATGGCTGTCCATCTTCAGCAGCAGCCGGCCGGGGAGATCTGCACCCCAGCGTTTCTGCAGGGCCTCCTGCATGGCGGGAATCGGCCGCAGGGGCGATTCGATCAGACCGCCCTGCGGGGCAGTTTCTGGGAAAGCGGCCTCAATAAAGGGGGCAAAGCGGGCGAGGCGGGCCTCCGCGTCGTCCACATCGTCCATGGTCAAGGGGAGGGAGGCGAGGGCCTCCTGAGCGGGTAGAAGAGCGGGGTTGGTCCAAACGGTTTCCCGGGCCGCCGCCAGATCCTCCAGAACAGGCACCTGGCGACACATGTCCTTCCAGTCAAGCTGCATGGCGTAGACGCTCCTTTCCATCGGTCACCACCGGTGCGGTGTGATCCGCCGCGCCGGAAAGATGTTGCAGCCATTATAGCACGCTGCACGCCGCCCTGTAAAGAGCGCAGGATGGCACCGTTTTTCCTCGTTTTTGTCTTTTTTCAATGACGCAAAAAAGCAGGCGGCCACCCTGCTGCGGCGGACGCCTGCTCTGTGTTCCGTCGGCTGACAGCCGCGCAGAAAGGAACAAAGGCGGCCTCAATTTCACGAAACCGCCCCTCCATGTTACGTTGTAACCTTGTGTGACCTCGAATTACTCGCCGAACCCGTTGTCGATCAGCTCTTTCAGAGCCTCTACCGCCTCTTTCTCGTCAGAGCCGTCTGCAATCAGAGTAATGGTAGTACCCTTGACAATGCCCAGGGACAAAACTCCCAGAAGACTCTTGGCGTTGACGCGGCGCTCATCTTTTTCCACCCAGATGCCGCTCTTGAACTCATTGGCTTTACGGATGAAAAAGGTCGCGGGGCGGGCCTGCAGGCCCACTTCGCTGCGGATGGTTACTTCCTGCGTATACATAAGACAATTCTCCTTCAACACCAGATCAGAATTTGTTCCTTCTACAAATACAAATCCACGAGATTACCATTAAGATACCAAATTTGTTGATTTCCGTCAATGACGATTTTGCATAAAGTTCAATGATTTGCCAGAACTTTACATGTTCATTTCCGGCAAAACCACCAAAGCCACTTCCATTTTGTGTACAAAAGCGCAGACTTATACGCACTTAATGGGGGGCAAAACGGCTTTTTGCCGTGCACATTTCTCCTGAAACTGTCCGTTTTGCAGATGCAGAGGGGCTCCCAATTATTTCAGCTCCACGATGGTGACCCCGTCCTCGCCCGCCCCGCGGACACGGCCCGCGGGGACCCCGATGGGATCGAAATGGGCAAGGGGCAAGTGAATGGCCCCTTGCCCGCAAGATTTTGCCGGGGCAAAATGCTTGCACGCCGCTGCGCGGCGGTACGGCGAGGGGGCAGCCGCCCACCCGGAGCCGCAGTCCTTTCCTTCTACTTCAACTCCACGATAGTGACCCCATCCTCGCCCTCGCCGTAGCGGCCCAGGCGGAAACTCTTCACCGCCTTGTTGCGCCGCAGGGCCTGGTGGACCGCCCGGCGCAGCGCGCCGGTGCCCTTGCCGTGGATGATGCTGACGGTGTTCAGCTTTCCCAGGCGGGCGGTATCCAGGAACTGGTTGACCGCGTCCTCCGCCTCCAGCGTCTCCAGACCCCGGATGTCCAGCTCGTTTTTGGCCCCTGCCGCCCGGGCATGGGCGGTGACCCGGACCATCTGCTCCTTTTCCGCCCGTTTCTGCTGGGCCTCCGCCCCCTCGATCAGGCGCACCCCGTCGCCCTTGATGGTCAGCTGCATGGCCCCCGCCTGGAGGCGCAGCCGCCCGTCCTTCTCCACAGAGAGGACCGTGGCGCGGGTTTTGGTGCCGGGCAGCTCCACCAGGTCCCCCTTTTGGATGGGGCGGCTGGGGGCGGGCACCGGCTCCGGTTCCTGATCCTGATGGAATTTTTCCTCCGCCTGCCGGAGTTTTCCCCGGATGGCGGCCCGGGCGTCGTTGACATTCTGCCAGTCCTGATTTTTCTGCTGCTGGCGGCGCAGGGCGTCCATCTCGGCAAAGACGGCGTCGGCCGCCTCCCGGGCCTCCCGCAGGATCCGGCGGGCTTCCGCCTCCCCCTTGCTGCGGGCGTTCTCCTTGGCCCGCTCCATCTGCTCGCGGAACTCCCTGGCCCGCTTGACGTCGCTTTCCCGCTGCAGCCGCAGCCGCTCGGCCTCGTCCCGGTCCCGCTCCAGGCTCTGCCGCCGCTCCTCCAGCTGGGACAGGACCTCCTCAAACCGGACGGCCTCGCTGTCCATCTGCTCCCGGGCGGTGTCGATCACCGCCTGGGGCAGGCCCAGCCGCTGGGAGATGGCAAAGGCGTTGGACTTGCCGGGGATGCCGATAAGGAGCCTGTAGGTGGGCCGCAGGGTCTCCACGTCAAATTCACAGGAGGCGTTCTCCACCCCCTTGGTGGTCATGGCAAAGGTCTTCAGCTCCGCGTAGTGGGTGGTGGCGGCGATGCGGGCCCCCTGCTCCCGGACGTGGGTGATGACAGCGATGGCCAGGGCCGCCCCCTCCACCGGGTCCGTGCCGGCGCCCAGCTCGTCAAAGAGCACCAGGCTGCGGCCGTCCGCCTCTTCCAGTATACGCACGATGTTGGTCATGTGCGCGGAGAAGGTGGAGAGGCTCTGCTCAATGCTCTGCTCGTCGCCGATGTCCGCCAGCACCCGGTCAAAGACGCTCACCGCGCTGCCGCCGCCGGCGGGGATCTGCAGGCCGCACTGGGCCATCAGGGTGAGAAGGCCCAGGGTCTTGAGGGTCACGGTTTTGCCGCCGGTGTTGGGGCCGGTGATCACCAGGGTGTCAAATTGATTTCCCAGCTCCACGTCGATGGGCACGGCCCGGGCGCTGTCCAGCAGGGGGTGGCGTGCCCGGCGCAGCTGGATGGAGCCGTTCTGCCGGATCTCCGGCTGGATGCCCTCCATCTTGTAGCTCAGCTGGGCCTTGGCAAAGAGCAGGTCCAGCTGTACCAGCATGTCGTAGTCACAGAGGATGTCCCCCTGGTACTTGGCGGCCTCGGCGCTGAGGGCGCTGAGGATCCGCTGGATCTCCTTTTCCTCCTTGGCCTCCAGCTCCTTCAGCTCGTTGTTGGCCTGGACCACCCCCATGGGCTCCACAAAGAGGGTGGCCCCGGAGGAGGACGTGTCGTGGATCAGGCCGGGCAGCTCGCTGCGGTGCTCCGCCTTCACCGGCACCACAAACCGCCCGTCCCGCATGGTGATGAGGCTCTCCTGCAAAACCTTGCTGTAGCTGGGGGAGGAGATGATCCGCTGGAGGATCTGCCGCCCCTTGGCGGCGGCGGAGCGCTTGTGGCGGCGGATGTCCGCCAGCTCCGGGCTGGCGTTGTCGGCAATCTCATCCTCGTCCAGGATGGAGGTGAAGATCTTCTCCTCTAAAAATTTGTTGCCCCGGATGGCCCGGAAGTAGTGGTCAATGGCGGTGGGCTGACCCTCGTCATTATAATATTCCCGGACCCGGCGGGCACAGCGGAGCATCCCCGCCAGGGTCAAAAGCTCCCGGGTGTTCAAAACGCCGCCCCGGTCCGCCCGGGCCAGAGTGGAGGCCACGGAGACAAGGCCGGCGAAGTTGGGACTGCCGTGGAGGGCCAGCATGGCCCGGGCGGCCTCGGTCTGCCGCTGCAGCAGCAGCACCTCGTCAAAGTCGGTCTCCGGCCGGAGCTTGAGAGCCCGGTCCCTGGCCTCGTCGCTGACGGCCTGGGCCGCCAGCTGCTCCAGCACCGCCGGCAGCTCCAGGGTGCGGATGGATTTGTCAAACAGCTCGCTCATAGGGGTTCTCCTGTCAAGTCATTTGGCCTGTCATGCGCTGCTTTCCATAAGCATGCCGCCGCAGAGCAACCGCAGTGGGACGGCGGAAAAACGGCTTTGCGCCGACAGGAAAAGGCGTCCCGGACAGCGATTTTTCTGCCTAGCAGCGCCAAAATTTGATTCCATTCTGCAATATGTATCTAATATTCTACAAATTGTGTTCGGATTCGCCTGCCGCCAGCAGATCGCTGCAGAGGCGTTTATAGAAGTCCAGGGTGCGAAAGCCCCTCTCCAGCTGGGCGGCGGTGTAGGCCTCGGCGGCGTTGTGAAACAGGCGCAGATCCTCCTCCTCCAGGGAGAAGGCGTAGAGCCGCTTGGGGTTTCCCCAGAGGACATATCGCAGGGCCTCCAGGGCCGACGGCGTCAGCGGCATGTCAAGCCCGCCGCCTTGCCGGCAGCTGCGGCAGTGGAGCACGCCGTGGACCACGTCCAGCATGGGTGCCTCCGGCTGCTCCCGAGCGCAGACGGCGCAGCCCTCCGCCAGGGGAGCGAACCCGGTCAAGGCCATCAGTTTCCACTCAAAGACGGGTTTTACTAGCCGGGGATCCAGATGGAGGTTGCTCAGGGCGTACAGGGCGTTGAGCAGGTGGGAGAGGATCTCCCCGGCCTCCAGTCCCTCGCCGGTGACCGCGTCGGTGAGCTCGGCAAAATAGCTGCCCAGGCTCAGCAGCACCACGTCCTGCCGAAGGCCCTGGAACAGCTCCAGCGTGCCGGCCTCGGAGAGGATCTGCCACCCGTGGCTCTCCGACAGCGTCAGCTCCGAGTAGGCCAGCAGCTGGGTGGCCGCGGCCACGCGGCTGCGGCGGCTGCGGGCGCCCTTGGCCACCACGGCGATTTTGCCCATGGAGGCGGTGAGCACCGTCAAGATCCGGTCCGACTCCTTGGTATCCACCGCCCGCAGCACAATGCCCCGGACAACCGTGCGCCCCGCCATTGATGTACCTCCCCTCGCCGGAAGGAGGGCGGCCCTAGGCCGACTTCCCCTCCTCCCGCTGCGCCTGTGCCATCCGCTCCGCCCGGTAGAGCAGGTAAAACACCGGGTGGCCGGTGGCAAAAAACAAATCAAAAGAATCCATGTGCCTCTTCCTCCTCTGTGTCCATAGGGTGGGTGGGAAGAGGGCGGTTCATGTGTGACAGGTTTTGCCCGCCATGGCAGAACACGGCGGCAAAAGCAAGCCCTGCCGGTTATCTGAGACAGCAGGAAACCGGCGGGACGGAAACAACGGAACAGCTACTGCTCATCATAGCCGAAACTTCTGATATAGTTTAGATTATCCCGCCAGTTTTCTTTTACCTTTACCCAGGTCTGGAGGAACACCTTGGTGCCCATAAAGCCCTCGATATCCTCCCGGGCCTGGGTACTGATTTTCTTCAGCATAGCTCCGTGCTTGCCGATAATAATACCCTTGTGGCTGGCCTTTTCACAATAGATGGTCACATCCAGATCGATGATGCCGTCATCCCGCTCGAAAAATTTTGTCACTTCAATGGCGGTGCCGTGGGGGATCTCCTTGTCCAGATTCCGCAGCAGCTTTTCCCGCACGATCTCCGCGACGATCTGCCGCTCCGGCTGGTCGGAGGTCTGCCCGTCGGGGAAGAGCTGGGGTCCCTCCACGGCGTAGCCCATCAGCTTTTCCAGCAGAATGTCCACCCCGTCGCCCTGGCGGGCGGAGATGGGGATAATGGCGTCAAAGGCGTGGGCCTTGCTGTAGACGTCCATCACCGCAAGGAGGGCGTCCTTCTCCACGGTGTCGATTTTGTTGATGACCAGCACGGAGGGGAGCTGCTCCTCCTCTATGCGCTGGATCAGCAGCTGCTCCGGCGTCCCCACATGGGCCACAGGCTCTACCAGAAGGCAGACGCAGTCCACATCCGCCACCGATTCCCGGACGACTTTTACCATATAGTCCCCCAAGCGGTTGCGGGCCTTGTGAAGGCCGGGAGTGTCCAGAAAGATCAACTGGGTATCCCCACGGTTCACCACGCCGCTGATGCGGTTGCGGGTGGTCTGGGGCTTGCTGGAGACAATGGCGATCTTTTCCCCCACCAGGGCGTTGACCAGGGTGGATTTTCCCACATTGGGCCGGCCGGCCAGGGTGATCATGGCGGTTTTTGTGATGTCAGGCATAGAGATGATCCTCAACTTTCTTATTTTTCCGGCGGCATTGAGCATTTTACCGCCGCGCAGGAGCGCGCCCGCCGGCGGGCGAAACGGCGCTCCCGTGGATTTAGCTACAGTATACCACAAAGGGGGACAAAACGAAACAGGTTTTTCCGCTACTCCACCCCGGTCAGGTCGAAGGCGGGGGTGAAGGCGCCGTCGGCGGAGGAGCGATCCTGGCAGTACCCAGCCAGGCTCCCCAGGTTTTGGAGATAGTCCATGGCGGCGCGGTACTCCGCCCCGGTGACCCGCCGGGCCAGAAGGCCGGAGGCGCCGGGCTGGGGGGTGTACTGGGCCATGAGGGAGAAGAGCACCTGGCCGGGGCGGAAGGTATCCGCCACCCAGTCCATCACCCGCTTGGTGTTCTCCAGTGCGCCGGGGAGCATCAGGTGGCGGATCACTACCCCGCGGCGGAGGAGGCCGTCCGGCCCCATCTCACAGTCCCCGGTGTGGCGGACCATCTCCAAAATGGCGGCACGGGCGGTGTCCCAGTAGTCCGGCGCGGCGCTGTACCGCCGGGCCAGGTCCCCGTCGGCGTACTTGAGGTCCGGGAGATAGATCTGCACCCTCCCCTCCAAAAGCCGCAGGGTCTCCACGCTGTCGTACCCGCCGCTGTTCCACACCACGGGGACCTCCGGCGGCGTCTCCAGGGCCTCTAAAATGGGAAGGGTAAAGTGAGTGGGCGTGACAAGGTTCAGGTTGTGCGCCCCCTGATCGATAAGCTGCCGGAAGATCTCCCGCAGCCGGGCCGCGGTGACGGGGCGGCCGAATTTTTCCCGGCTGATGACGCCGTTTTGGCAGAAGACGCACCGCAGGGAGCAGCCGGAGAAGAACACCGCGCCGCTGCCCCGGGTGCCGCTGATGCAGGGCTCCTCCCAGTGGTGGAGGGCGGCCCGGGCCACCACAGGGAGGCTGGGCATGGCGCAGAACCCGCCGCCGGCGGTCTCCGTCCGCTCCGCGCCGCACCGGCGGGGACAGATGGTGCAGATCACGGCTCCCCCACCTCCTCGGGAAGAATGACGTCCCCCGGCGTCCGGGTGCGGCTCCACCGGAGGGCGCCGATGTCCAGCTCTCCGTGAAAATCCATAGGCACCGGCAGCTCCGTCAGCACCGCTGTTTTCAGCGGAAGGCCCCGGGGGCCGGTTTTCTCCTGGTGGCCCGCCAGGACGGCAAGCCCGCTGCCGCCCCCATCGATAGGGCTGTCCAGCCAGACGCTGGGGTAGAACTGGAGGCTCAGCGTCTGCTCTGTCTCATAGAGGAGGGCGGGGAAGACCATGCCCCGGGGACATACCTGGTTGTAGATCTGTTCCGCCCGGCGGCGGGCGCCCTCACGCTGCTCCGCCGGGAGACGCTGGGCCTCCGGCGAGGCCAGGGTCTCCTCCAGCTGCTGCCAGGGGTCCAGCAGCTCTGCGCCGGTGATATAGGCGCGCTCCCCTGCCGGGCCTTTGAGGGGGATGTCCACCGGAGCGCCAAAGGGGACGGTCAGCGACACCGGCTGGACGGCGGAGCGTGTGACAGGGGCGGGGTGGAGGATCAGAGGGCCGTCGACGGACGGCAGGGCGGAGAAGTCGTCCTGCAAGTCGATTTTCAGGAGGAACAGGCTCTCCAGGGACAGATCTTCCCAGCCGGGGGCCTCCCAGCCCGCCTGGAGCAGGGCAATGAGGGAGAAGAGCTCGTCCTGATCCCGCTCCATACGGGCAAGGGAGGAGCCGTCTGCCATGTAGCGGACGCCGCCCATGGTGACGGCGGTGCAGTGCTCCACCATCAGCGCCGGTTCCACGGTCCGCTCCCCCAGCAGCGCCTCCCGGTGGGAGGCGGGGGCGGGGCGGGGATCGGCCAGGTCCTCCCACTCCGCCGCCTCCAGGCGCTCTGAATAGGTGCCGTCGTGTTCCGCCACCCACAGGCTGAGCCGGCCGTCCTTCAGTGTCAAAGCGGCGGCGCTGAGACGGCTGTCCCCCTCCCCCAGGGAGCGGCTGAGCACCCGGCAGGCGTCAAAGGGGGTGAGAAGGCTTTTTAAGGCTGCAAGGTCCATTGTCAGAATACCTCCTGAAGTGCATCGTCCCCATCCAGCCTTTTGGCCCGGATGAGAAGAAAGGTGGGCTTGATGAACTCCTTTTTAAGGGCGGGCAGCTGCGCCGCCGCCTCCGGCGTCGGCACCGGCTCCACCAAGGCCTGGATCAAAAAGCCCGCCTGGGCCAGCGCGGTGACGATGTGCCCCATAGGGCGGTGATAGTTCTCCACCTCCTCCCCCAGCCAGGGGCCGGAGCGCCGCCCGGCGGCGGCATAGTCGGAGAAGGTGTAGGACACGGGACGGCCCTGCTCATCCAGGTTGTGGTACCCCCGAAGGCCCAGTGTGGCGGTGACGATGGGGTGCTCCTGGGAGAAGAGGAGAATGCCGCCGGGGCGGAGGAGCCTGTGGATTTCTTCGATCAAATGGGGGAAATCCGCAGCGTAGTGGAAGGCCAGGGAGCTGTATACCAGATCGAAGGGACCGGTGAGGGCGGAGAGGTCCTCCATGTCCATCCGGCGGTAGAGGATGCGGGGGTGGGCGGATTCCTCCCGGGCCGCCGCCAGCATCCGCTCTGACAGGTCGACGGCCACCACCTGCTTTGCCCCCCGCCGGGCGAAGGCCAGGCTGTTCTGACCGCAGCCGCAGCCGATGTCCAGCACGGAGAGCCCCGCCACCTCCGGCAGCAGCCGCTCCATGGCCGGCTGCTCCAGAAGATCGTTGTAGCTCTTCTCCCGGCGCAGGGCGCGGTAGGCGGAGAAAAAAGTTTCGTTGTCATAGATATTCTGGGCCATAGGGTTCCTCCTGTTCTTATCTGGCGGCAGGATCTTCTGTTTCTGCTGCCATCTTAACACAGCATGGGCCGCCGGGCAACCGGTACGCGGCCGGAATTGTCCTTTGCCCAGAGAAGAAAATGGTTGGATTTTGAAAGTTATGCTTGACAAACTACATGAGAGGCCGTATAATACCACCGAACATTCGTTCAAACAATTGAATCCTTATCAAGAGTGGCGGAGGGAACGGCCCGATGAAACCACGGCAACCTGCTCTGCGGGGCAAGGTGCCAATTCCGGCGGAAGACGCAAGATGAGGAAACATAGTTTTCACCACCACGCCCCGTCGGCTGCCGACGGGGCGTTTTTTGTCCGTTTATCAAAATGAGAAAACTGCACACTGTTTCAGGAAAGGAGCAAACCAATGGCACACCGTATTTTTACCTCTGAATCCGTCACTGAAGGGCATCCCGACAAGGTATGCGACCAGATTTCCGACGCGGTGCTGGACGCGATCCTGGCCCAGGATCCCTATGGCCGTGTGGCCTGTGAGACCATCGCCACCACCGGTATGGTGATGGTGATGGGGGAGATCTCCACCAAGTGCTATGTGGATATCCCTCACATTGTCCGCAAGACCGTGGAGAAGATCGGCTATAACGATCCCGCCTGCGGCTTTGACGCCAAGAGCTGCGCCGTCCTCTCCTCCATCGACGAGCAGAGCGGCGACATCGCCATGGGCGTGGACGGCGCCACCGACGAGGAGATCGGCGCCGGCGACCAGGGCATGATGTT
>CAJFPI010000201.1 GCA_904398675.1 uncultured Oscillospiraceae bacterium | reverse complement strand
TGGTGTTGGGGTTATTGAAGTGGTACATGTAGTCGGGGTTCAGGGAGTCGTGGTTGCCGATGGTGGTGGCCACCGGCAGGGAGGCCAGGATCTGCGGATTCAGGTATCCGGCATATTCCTCCTCCTTGGGCTGGCCGGTCTTGTTGACCTGGTCGCCGGCAGAGATGATAAAGCTCACATCAGGATCCTGGGCCAGGGCTGCCTCCAGAGTCCGGTTCCAGCCAAAGGCGTCGTTGCGGGCGGCGGTGTTGGCCACACCGGACTCGGCGGTCAGGGTCTCCCCGCTCTGGGGCTGGCCCTTGGAGGCGCCGATCTGGGGATCGCCCACATACAGCATCTTCACCGTGGAAAAGCTCCGGGTCTCGTAGGTCTCCACTTCTGACTGCACCCCGTTTTTCTCAACGGTGTAGTAATAAGTGGTGTTCTCCTGGAGGCCGGTAACGGTGACATGGTTATAATCATAGGCCACGCCGCCGGTCAGGCTGGCATCCACGTCGCCGGACGTTCCAGTATATGCCTGCAGGTTGTTCCGATCGGTGCCAAAGTGGACTACCGGTGTGGCGGCGGCGCCGTTATCCCGGCTGTACCAGGCGAAATTCAGCTCCGTCTCGTCCGCGCCGGGGGTCAGGGACACTTTTGTGTAATCGGCGGCAACCGTGTTCCATTCCTCTGTCCAGGCGGTCCACTCTGCGCTGCCGCCGACGGTTGCCCCGTCATTGTAGTTGGCAGTGGCAGCCAGCGCAGGGACCAGGATCGTCCCTACCAGCAGCGCTCCGCACACAGCGCCGGCCAGAACTCTCTTCTTCATTTTCATTTTGATCCTTCCTCTTCATATTCCGATGTTATTCATGGGAGCCTCCCCTTCGGTAGACGAGTATAGTCTCCCTGAAATGGCACTGCAAGGCCCCTTTCCTACTCTTCCAGAATATTTAACCTAGCCATTACAAATCCAGGTTTCAGTTTAAAAAATGCACGATTCTTTTCAGCCAAATATTTTACTGTACACACAGATTTCCACATGTCAGGACGATCCTTCCCACATGATTGGGCCGGCAAAAAAGGGGGCGGTACTCCTTTCGGGGTACCGCCCTTTTCCTATCAAAACTTTGGATGTGCACGCCAAATGAGCGCTGAATGGGAGACCATATCTTTTAGATTCCGTGAGAAAACGCAAAAAACCGCCGAAATCTTTCGAAATCGGCGGTTTTTTGGCACGCCCTGAGGGATTCGAACCCCCGGCCTTCTGGTCCGTAGCCAGACGCTCTATCCAGCTGAGCTAAGGGCGCATGCCGCTGTCTGTGTCAGACAGCTTATATAATATAGCATATCTAAATTTGTTTGTCAATGCCGTAATTCTATTTTTTTACAAATCTTCCGCCTTTTCTTTTCCTGCCCTATCGAGCAGCCTCCCGGGGGCCGGGGCGGAACCCCTCCTCCAGCAGCAGCGGCTCCAGCGTCCCTGCGGACAGCTCCGTCACCTGCTCCTGAAAAGCAGCCCATCCGGGCGAGGGCAGAATCACGGTAAAGAGAATGTCCGCGCCGAAGTCCGTGTCCTGGATCACGCCGCCCATCCCCTCAATCAGCCGCCGCATCTGCTCATAGAGCGGATAGGTACAGGGGACAGCCAGGGTGCTCCACAGTTGCATCCGGCTGACGCCCGCCGCGTCCAGGGCCAGCTTGGCCGTGCCGCCATAGGCCCGGGTCAGCCCCCCCGCCCCCAGCAGGATGCCGCCGAAGTACCGGGTCACCACGCAGCACACGTCCCACACATCCTCCCGCTCAAACACGTTCAGCATGGGCTGGCCCGCCGTCCCCTGGGGCTCCCCGTCATCGCTGTAGCGCAGGAGCTTGCCCGAGCGGATGCGGTAGCACCAGCAATTGTGGCGGGCGTCGTGGTGGCGCTTTCTGGTCTGCTCGATACAGGCCCTGGCCGCCTCCTCGCTGTCTGCCCGCCAGATGTGCCCGATAAAGCGGGAGCGCTTTTCCACAAACTCCGCCTCCGCCTCCTCAAAAGGGATCAAATACTCATCCACGGCCCGCTCCCTTCCACTGCTGCCGCAGCAGGACGTAAAATCTCGTCAGATGCTCGCCGGTGTCGTCGGTAAGCCTCTCCTCACAGACATAGGAGAAACCGCACTTCTCAATGACCCGGCGGGAGCCGGTGTTGTCGGCATAGTGGCTGCACCAGACGGCCTCCAGCCCCCGGTCCTGAAACCCAAAGCGCAGCAGCTCTTCCACCACCTCCGTCATGATCCCCCGCCCCCACCAGTCCGGGTGGAGGGCGTAGCCGATCTCGTCGGATGTTTCGCGCCCGTCCCGGGGCTTTGCAGTGAACCCTGCCGAGCCGATGACGCGGCCGCTGTCCCGCTCCACCACGGCAAAGGTGTTGGGTGCGGAAAACACGGTGGCGATGATCCCCCGGCTGTCCGCTACGCTCTCATGGGGCGGCCAGCCGGCGGCGTCCGCCACCCGGCGGTCCCTGGAAAAAGCATACAGATCCGGCGCGTCCTCCAGCCGGAAGGGGCGCAGGATGGTCCGCGCCGTTGTCAGCACCATCTCTCTTCCTCCTACATGGTAAACAGAATATAGAATCCCGCCAGGATCTCCACAGCACCGGCGATCCGGATATAGACCAGCACCGCGTCCGAGGGCTCGGCGTCCCGGAATTGCCAGCCCTCAGACAGGTGCCAGGCTGTCTCCGGCGATAGAACGGATATCACGCCCATGATCAGCAGAATGAAGAAAAGTAAAATTCCGCCCACAGGAAATCCTCCTCTTTTTCTGTCCGCTTACTCCCAGTCCTCCCTGGGCTCCACCCAGCCCTCGATATACGCCTTCACCTGGCCGATGGCCCGGGGATTCACCACCGCCACAATGTCGATGGTCTCGCCGTAGTCCACCGACTCCACTTTGGCCTCCCGATAGAGGAGATCCAAGAGATTTCCCTTGTCATACGGAAGGTGTAAGGTCACTCTCCTTGTCCCCTTGTCTAGAGCCCGGTCGATGGCCGCCAGCAGCTCGCCGATCCCCTCGCCGGTCTTGGCGGACAGGTTCACCGTTCCCTCCCCGTGGGGGCGGATGTCCCCCCAGAAGAGATCGGATTTGTTGTACACCCGGATGCAGGGGATCTGCTCCGCCCCCAGCTCCCGGATCAGATCGTCCACCACCTGGGCCTGCTCCAGCCACTGGGGGTTGGAGATGTCGATGACATGGAGGAGAAGGTCCGCGTACTCCAGCTCCTCCAGGGTGGCCTTGAAGGCGTCCACCAGCTGGTGGGGCAGCTTGCGGATGAATCCCACCGTGTCGGAGATCACCACCTCCAGGGTATCGCTGACGGTGAGCAGGCGGCTGGTGGTGTCCAGGGTGTCAAAGAGGCGGTTGTTGGCGGGGATGCCCGCGCCGGTGAGGCGGTTTAAAAGGGTGGATTTCCCGGCGTTGGTGTAGCCCACGATGGCCACCACCGGGATCTCATTCTTCTGCCGCCGCTGGCGCTGGGTGGCCCGCACCCGGCGGACCTCC
>CAJFPI010000200.1 GCA_904398675.1 uncultured Oscillospiraceae bacterium | reverse complement strand
GCCTTGCTGATGGTGGCAACCTTGGTCTTGTTGGGGACGCCGGAGCCGGACTCGATGTTGCACGCCTTCTTAATGAGGACGGCGGCGGGAGGAGTCTTGGTGATGAAGGTAAAGGAACGGTCAGCGTACACAGTGATAACAACAGGGATGATCATACCCATGTCGTTTTTGGTGCGCTCGTTAAATTCCTTGGTAAAAGCGGCGATGTTCACGCCGTGCTGACCCAGAGCAGGGCCAACCGGGGGCGCGGGGGTCGCTTTGCCTGCAGGGATCTGCAGCTTGACATATCCTACGACTTTCTGTGCCATGATACGGCACCTCCTTGATAAAATGTGGTGGTGGCGGGTTCCGCACAGCAGGCGGAGGACCCTCCCACGAAAAACGCCCCAGACAGCCCATCCGACTGTCTGACGCTGGCCGGACCGCCTGCGGCGGCTTATGCGCCCGGCCGGCACATCCCTCAGCTCTCCAGAACCTCGACCTGGTCCAGCTCCAGCTCCACCGGAATCTCCCGGCCGAACATGGTCACCTCCACGGTCACCTTGTTCTTCTCGGGGTTGATCTCCTCCACAACGCCGGTGAAGGAGGCCATGGACCCGTCGGTAATCCGGACATGGTCGCCCACCTTGTACTGGACGACAATCTCCCGTTTTTCCATGCCGAGGGACAAAACCTCGTCCTCTGTCAGGGGAATGGCCTTGTTGGCGCTGCCCACAAACCCGGTGACGCCCCGGACATTGCGCACCAGGTGCCACGTCTCATCGGTCATCACCATTTTAATGAGCACATAGCCGGGGAACACCTTGCGCTCCACTTCCTTCATCGCGCCGGAATCCGTGACCTCCGTCACCTTTTCCATGGGAATCTGGATATCCTGGATCATGTCCTGCATGCCCCGGTGGGTTACTGCCTTCTCAATGGTGGTCTTGACAGCGTTTTCATAGCCGGAGTAGGTATGGACGACATACCACAGTGCACTCTCAGACATCTCCCCTACCTCTTAACCGGCAAAGACGTCCAGCAGGGTCTTGATGGCAAGGCCGGCCACACCGTCGAAGATCCAGATGCACGCACCGATGCACAGGCTGCACAGGATCACCGTTACGGTATTTTTCGCAACCTTTTGTCCGCTTGGCCACACGATTTTCTTCAGCTCGCTTTTCATCTCGCGGAACCAGCGGCCACGATCCTTCTTGGTTTTCTTTTCTTCAGCCATGTTGTTCTCCCTCTCTCTTACTTGGTCTCACTGTGAACAGTGTGCTTTCTGCAGAAGGGGCAGTACTTGTTCATCTCCAAGCGGTCAGGATCGTTCTTCTTGTTTTTGACTGTGTTGTAGTTTCTCTGCTTGCACTCATTGCAGCGCAATGTGATTTTCACACGCATCTAACGGCACCTCCTTTTTCCAGTATGCGGGCGGGTTGGCCCGCACCGATTTGCCTCCCTGAACGGAGGGGGCGGTTTCTCTGCGCCAAAAGCGAAAAACGCGCACAAAAACAAAGCCCCATTTCCACAGGTAATGTTTACTATACCATTATCCCGCAAAAAGGTCAAGCCTAAAACAAAAATTTTTTGCCGTTTCTCCCCCTGTTTTTGCGATTGGATGGGAAAAATGGGCAGGGCTCTCCTGCCCTGTCCCCCGTCCGGGGTGGAAACGAAACTCGTCCTTTCCTTTTTCGCGCTTTTCCTATATAATAATATGTATACAGGTCTTGGTGGGGATCAGCGCTTTCCCCCGCGCCGGACCGTACAGACGAAAAGGGGGCAGCATATGCGGATCATGGCCATTGATTACGGCGACGCCCACACCGGCATCGCCATCTCCGATCAGACGGCAACCCTGGCTGGCTACACCACCACCCTCCACACCCGCCGGCAGGAGCAGGTGGTGGAGGGGATCCGGGCGCTGGTGCAGGAGTACGGCGTGGAGGAGCTGGTGCTGGGCTACCCCAAGAATATGGACGGCACGCTGGGGCCCCGGGCGGAAAAAGCGGAGGGACTGAAGGCGGTGCTGGAGGCGGCGCTGGGCCTGCCGGTGGTCCTGTGGGACGAGCGGCGGACCACCATCGACGCCCACAACATCCTGGCCGCCGCAGGGAAAAACGCCAAAAAACGGAAAAAAACCGTGGACGCCGTGGCAGCTGCGCTGATTCTGGAGGGATACCTGACCTTCCGTAAAAGCAAAGGTTAAAGCCCCGCATCTGTCCACGGCGTATCCGCGGAGCGGATGCCGGCGCGCTGCGCCGTACAAGTGTTTTGGGCTATGCCCAAAACCTTGGCGCGGGGCCATTCATTTGCCCCGCGCTAAAATCATATGGGGCCCCATCCGGCTGAGCCGGATGGGCGGCAGCTGCGCTGATTTTAGAGGGATACCTAACCTTCCGCAAAAGCAGGGGCTGAGTTTCCCCGCTGCACCTGCGGCAAAGGCCGGGACGCCCTTCCCAAGTGGGGCGCTCCGCCCCAGCAGCAAACACATATAAGGAGATTTCTCTGCATGTATCGATTCATCTTTTTTGACCTGGACGGCACCCTCACCGACTCCAGCGAGGGCGCCTTCAAATGCCTGGATTACGCCATGGAAAAGCTGGGGGAGCCCCCCATACCGGTGGAGACCAAAAAGCTCTTTATCGGCCCGCCCATGACAGAGTCCTTTCCGGCGCTGCTGGGCTTTTCCAGGGAGAAAACGCTGGACGCCCTCCGTTTCTTCCGGGAGCGGTACGCCGCCTACGGGCAGAAGGAGGTAGCCGCCATTCCCGGTATGGCTGAGGCCCTCTCCCGCCTCCGCGAGAAGGGGCTTACCCTGGCGGTGGCCTCCAGCAAGGATGAGCCGGCCTGCCACATGGTGCTGGAAAACCTGGGCATCCGCCAGTATTTTACGGTCATTGCCGGCCACAGCGACACCCGGCCCGGCGGCACCAAAGCGGATATCATCCGCTTTGCCATGGAGCGGCTGGGACTGACGGACCGGGACCGTGAGGCCATTTTGATGGTAGGGGACCGGAAATACGATGTGCTGGGGGCGGCCAAATGCGGCATCCGCTGCCTGGGCGTGGACTTCTGCGGCTTTGCCCCGGCGGGGGAGCTGGAGGAGGCCGGCGCCATCGCCCTGGTCCGCACGGCTGACGAGATGGCGGACTATATCCTGGCGCGTGCCGCACAATAAACCTCATGCGCTGCAGGCGTACCACGATAATATCGAAAAGGCGCATGAAGTTTTGCGCATGTGGGCCGTCCTCAGCCCACGCGTTTGGATTTCACAGCCCTGCCGCCGAAAGCGGCGCATGGCCATTTTTGCTGTCCTTTTACACAGCAAAGTAAGCGGGAAACAGAGCGGCCCGCCGGTCCCAAAGGACCGTCGGGCCGTTTCTTCCAGCTAAAAATCTCCGCGCGGCAGGGCAGAATCTACCCAAGCGCCACGTCCAGGATCATCATCACGAGAAACCCGCTGAGTGTCCCCAGTGTCCCCACATGGGAGTGCTCCCCCAAATGGGCCTCCGGGATCAGCTCCTCCACCACCACATACATCATGGAGCCGGCGGCAAAGGACAGCAGCCAAGGCATCAGCGGCTGGATGGTCCCGGCCACCAGCACCACCAGCACACCGAACACCAGCTCCACCACACCGGAGAGGGAACCCATGGCAAAGGCCTTCCAGGGGCGCACCCCCTCCTTCCGCAGGGGCAGGGACACCGCAGCCCCCTCGGGGAAATTCTGGATCCCCATGCCCAGAGCCAGGGCCATGGCCCCGGACAGGGCGGCCTGGCTGTTCTCATGCTGGGCCGCCAGGGCAAAGGACAGGCCCACCGCCATTCCCTCCGGAATATTGTGCAGCGTCATGGCCAGCACCAAAAGGGTGGTGCGGCGGAAGGAGGAGCTGAGCCCCTCCGGCCGCTCCTCTCCCAGGTGGAGGTGAGGCATCAGCCGGTCCATCAGCAGCAAAAATAGCACACCCAGCACAAAACCGCCCGCCGCCGGAAACAGCCCGCTGCCGCCTGCGGCCTCGGCCTCCTCAATGGCAGGCATCAGAAGGCTCCAGACCGAGGCCGCCACCATCACTCCGGCGGCAAATCCCAGGAATACCCGCTGGGCGGATCCCCCTATTTCTTTCCGAAAGAAAAACACCAGCGAGGCGCCCATTGCTGTCATCAGAAAGGTAAAGCCTGTTCCCACCGCGGCCCAAAGCACAGGACTCATCGTCTCCTCCTCCTTTCAGTCTGTGAGGTTCTGTTCTGCCCTTCAGTATAACACCCGGCCTGCCGGAGGGCAACAGCGTTTTCATGGTTTTGCTCCGCCGTTATCTGTGCTAGTATCTGCCGCAGCCTGCAGCGCCATGCAATCCCCCCGCCAGGCTGAAACGTTTTCCAGATGATGGTACCGGAAATCCCGCCTCTGTCATACATAACTTTCCTCCTGCGGCAGAGACTAGGGGTACAAACTATCATTTGGGAGGTTTTCTCATATGCGTAATCTGCGCCCTATTGCGTATCTTTTTGCCGTGGCCTGTGTCTTTTTCGCCGCCGCGGCCACGCCGGCCTCCGCTTTTCTCTTTGGCGGCAGCACAGAACCTGTCTCCGGCGATTCCGGCGCGCCGATTGCCCAGAACATGGACGTGGAGACCTACCGGAATATCCCCTACACCGGCACCCTCTCCGCTGTGGACAACGAGGGCGACGCCTTTACCTTCACCATTGCCACAGAGCCCTCCAAAGGCTCCGTGGGGCTGAGTGAGGACGGCGTCACCTTCCTCTATGTCCCTGACGAGGGGGCAAGCGGCGAGGATTCCTTCACCTTCACCGCCACGGATACCGGCGGCAATGTCTCCGCTCCAGCCACGGTCCACATCACCATCATCAAGCAGAAAACCGCCGTCTCCTATGCGGACCTCGAGAACCACCCCTCCGCCCCGGCAGCAGTGTGCCTGGCGGAGCATGGAATCTATGTGGGACGGCAGGTGGGTTCCTCCTACTTTTTTGACCCGGAGGAAACTGTGACGCGCTCAGAGTTCCTGGCCATGGCCATGAATGCGGTTGGTGTTTCTGCAGATGAGGGTGTACAGCTTACAGGCTTTACAGATGATGAGACAATTTCTGTCTGGGCCAAGGGCTATGCCTCTGCTGCAGTGCGGGAGGGAATCATCAGCGGCATCGCCACTGACGCCGGCGTCCAGTTCCAGGGCGAGGATGCCATCACCCTCAGCGAGGCGGCCACAGTGATGAACCGGCTGCTGGATGTGACGGACGTCCATCTGGAGGATGCCGCGGCAGAGACCTGGGCAGCCCAGGCGGTTGCCAACATGGAGTCTGTATCCGTGGTGGCCGCCGGCAGCTTTGGAACACCCGCCGTGGATCAGGCCATCACCCGCGCTCAGGCGGCGGAGATGCTCTCCGCCGCCATCCGCCTCACAGAGGAGGACAGCGGTGGCCTCTTCGGCTGGTTCTGATTCTCCCCCCAAAAAAGACACCGGACCGCTTAGGTCCGGCCTGACAGGGACAACTACAAATTTTAAGGATAGGCAGGTGTTGCTTTGGCAGCACCTGCCTTTTCCTTTATGCACTTTTCGTGATGTTCATATTCCCAACCACGCCAATATCCGTGTAATGGATTTCCACCGTTTGGCTGGCGTGTTTGGACCACTTCACATCCTTCTCATGCACCACGATTTTCT
>CAJFPI010000199.1 GCA_904398675.1 uncultured Oscillospiraceae bacterium | reverse complement strand
GCCGATGATGCCGTCGTTGTTGCGGTCGATGGTGATCTCCTCACCGGCATCGATGCTGGCCTGGATGCTGGAGGTGATGTAGTCCAGGATCATCTGGCCCTGGAGCTCGGCGCCCTGGTTGGCGTCAAAGCCCACATAGTAGGTGTTGTCGTTGAAGGACAGAGCCTCCATATCCAGCTCGCCGGTGGAGCTGTTGGAGGGCTGGCGGTTGAACCAGACCAGAGGCTTTTCCGCATTGGCGACAGGGGCGGTATCACCCTCGCCGTCGGTGTTGGGATCCTGGGCGTTGCCGCCGCCGTTGTTGCTGGAGCAGGCCACCAGGCTGAGCGCCAGCACAAGCGTCAGGATCAGTGCAAGAGCTTTCTTCATAACAAATCTCCTTTTCTTACAATTTAAATGGGACCTTTTGCAAGTCCCACTCAATGCTTTATTATAGTAGAAGAAAACCTCCAAAATTGCAAGGTTAAAAATAGCCGAAAAAAGAACAGTTTTTTATCCAACTTGAACAACATACATTTTCTTCCGCGACCGTTCTTGTACTATTCGTTCAGTTAAGCGCCCAAAAATGGACAAAAATTGCAATTTGTTCACAAAAGCCGAAAAGATTATCTGGCGGCTGAAAAAATAAAAGAGTGCCTTTCTGTATCTCTCCCGCGTACAGCGGGTGAAGAGACGCACAGGCGCCCCGGCCGCCGCCCCCGTCCCGGGGCACAGTGTGCCGGCCCCGCAAAAGTCCACAGGCAGCCGCCCCTCCGGCGTGAGCCGGAGGGGCGGCTGTGCTGCAGAGACCCGCGCCCGGCTGCCTTCCCAGAGGCCGGGTCACTGCATCGTCTGTAATTTCTGCTGGATATGGACTGCCAGACCGTTGACCGTCACCTCGTCGGCCGGGATAAGCAGGTACTTCCTGCCGTCGATGACCCGCGTCTCAATGAGATAGCTGCTCGCAGGATCCAGAGAGATCTTGGCGTTCGCTGTCTCTACCTCAAACTTCGCGCTGTTGATCAGATTCCCCGGGGTCAGGACGGCGTTGTCCCCGAACTGGCGGCTGCATTCTTCCACAAAAGCAGCCACGCGCTCCTCCTCCACCTCACAGTCCCGCAGGATCTCCCCCACGTCCTCCGCCGTCAGGGCCAGCGGCTCCGGATCGCGGGATTCCTTGTGCTGCATGATCTGCTCCCGAAGCCGTTCATGGACCGCCTGGGCCACCTCCATGCTGCACGCGTCCTCCAGCGCCCCGGACAGCGCCTCTTCAAAGGCCTCCCGCTGCTCCGCCGCGGACATGGGCGGCTCTGTGCGGAACACCGCATCGATGACCTCCTGGTGGATCTGATCCGGTCTCTTCGAGTAGAACAGCGCGTTATAAAGGTTTGCCGCCCGGTCGTCAAAGGCGGGAAACAGGAACCCCAGCTCCGGCGGGGCTACGAGCTGGCTGGCCGTGCGGCAGTGGAAGGCGTTTTCACCGGAGAAAAATCCCAGCGCAAGCTTTCCATCCTTCACCGGGCAGACGCAGCAGACAATGTAGGAAAACACCGTATCTGCAGCGTCTGCCTGCAGCTGGTCGTCCCCGCCCCGCCAGGGGACGTCATAGGCGTCATAGGCCAGCAGGATCAGGTAGTTGCCGCCCTCCATGTCCAGCGCGTCGATGATCCTGCGGTAAAGCGCCTGCCGCCTCTCCGCGTCCTCCAGCCGGGTATCCCGCAGCGACATCAGCAGCCGGTGCTCCTCGCTGTCCGCCACCTGCCTGGTGGAAAACTCAATGTCGATCAGGTTCCGGCCCAGGGAGCCGGTCAGCACCTTTTTCATCAGATTCAGGTACTGCTCGCACTCCTCCTGGGGCATATTCCCAAGGGACGCGTCCACCTGGGAAATGATCTCCTTTCTCCCATTGACGTAGCATCCGTAAATGCGGCTGATGGCGCTCCGGTCCGGGCGGAACCGGCGGCGCAGCTCGCCGACCTCTCTCTGGTTCATGCTCCTCTGCATCTCCTGTGTACCAACGGAATTTCACATATCATTCAGTGATACGACGTATCATACCACCATTTTCCGCAGAACACAATCGACTTTCCCCGCCCGCCGGGAAAGAGCTGTCCGCGCCGCCGGGCCGGCAAGCGGCGCTGTCAGGAACGCCCGGCGGGGGATTTTCCTGTCCGGAGCACCAGCAGCGCGGCGCCCGCCGCCAGCAGGGCGCACTGGGCCATCACCACCGGGCCCGGCAGGGAAAAAGCCGGATCCAGCTCTCCGAGCGTCAAAGGATACCGGGTAAAAAAGCTGCCGTTCCAGATCCCCAGGATTTCCGGCAGTGGCAGCGCCATGAGAACAAATGGGAGAGGCATCCACACATAGAGCAGCCATGGCCGGATCCTCCCCAGCAGCCAGCCGCTGCCCAGGGCGAATACCAGGGGCGGGAACAGGGTGACCAGCGCGGGGAGAGCCAGCTCCCCCCAGCCATACCAGGAAAAGTACCTCCCGTAGAACACCGCCGCCTCCCCCAGGGCCGCCAGAGCCAGCAGCGCCGTCCCGGCCAGGGCGGCGGCGCACCGGGCCAGGGCGTACCGCCGGGGCCACATGGGGGCCGTGTCGGTCAGGACAGCCGCCCGGCGGGCCTTTCCGGAGGTGAAAAAGCTCAGGAAAAACAGGGATCCGATCCACAGCAGCGGGAGCATCCGGCACAGGTAGTCCCCAAAGCTCCAGGGGGAAAAGGGCGCGGTGTGGGACACCCCCAGGATGGTGGCCCCCGTCAGCACCTGCCAGCCATAGAACAGCAGCACCAGCAAAAGCCCTATGAAAAATTTGTTCCACAGCAGGCGTTTGCACTCATACAGAAAAATTCTAGCCAAGGTCCAGGTCCTCCTCCGTCAGATTGCAGGCATCCAGAAAGTCTTGATAGGTCAGATAGGGGTAGGCGTAGTCGATCTCCCGGTTAAAGAGGTCATGCAGAATCTGGTCCATGGCCGCCTCGCCCCCCACCAGCTGCTCCGCCTTCAGAATCTTCAGGGGCATCTCGCTGTAGTGGCGCACGCCGGACAGGCTGCCCGCGATGTTCAGCCGCTCCTCCTCCGGCAGCATGGCCAGGTACTCCGGATGGCGGACGTAGAAGTTCAAAAAGTAGTCGTCCACATCCTGCTGCCACTGCTCCACATAGTATTTCTGCGCATAGTCCTCACCGTACAGCTCCTTGACGATGCGGTAGGTGGTGTACACCGTCAGGCCCTCGGAGGACCAGGGGCTGGTCTC
>CAJFPI010000198.1 GCA_904398675.1 uncultured Oscillospiraceae bacterium | reverse complement strand
CTGGCGGCCTACGAGCCCGCCTTCCGGTTTATGGCCGAGTGGTGGAAGCAGCTCTACGGCGAGAGCGAGGGCAAGGAGAACAAGGGCATCTTCCCCGCCAGCGTGGAGTTTACCGCGGACCTCCACTCCATGGGCCAGTATATCCAGCAGGGGGAGCGGGATCTCTTTGAGACAGTGGTGCGCTTTGGCCCCTCCGCAAGCCAGCTCAAGGTTCCTATGGACGAGACCGACGGCGACGGGCTCAACTTCCTGGCTGGGCGGGATATGGACTACATCGCCACCCAGGCCATGGACGGCACGCTGCTGGCCCATGTGGAGGGGGGCGTGCCCAACCTGATCATCCGGACGGGAGAGAAGAACGCGGCCACCCTGGGCGAGCTGATCTACTTCTTTGAATATGCCTGCGGCCTCAGCGGGTATGTGCTGAATGTGAACCCCTTTGACCAGCCCGGCGTGGAGGCCTACAAGAAGAACATGTTCGCCCTCCTGGGCAAGCCCGGATACGAGGAGATGGGCGCAGAGCTGCGGGAGCGTTTGGGGCGATAAGCCTCGCAGAGTTTGCGCGTTGAGCGCAAAGGAAATGCAGAACGGTTTTCTCCCAGGACATGTGCCTGGGAGAAAACACCGCTCAGCCCGCAAGTGTGGCTTTTACAAAAGCTGCGCGCGGCGGGCTGGGAATATGCAAAGACAGCAAGTGCTGTCTTTGCAGGTTCGGCGCAAGGCGGGATTCACTCCCGCCGCGCAAGTGAAATCCATGTGGGGTCCCCGCGGGGCCTGCCCCGTGGGGCGCGGGGAGATGGGCGCAGAGCTGCGGGAGCGTCTGGGGCGATAAGCCTCGCAGAGTTTGCGCGTTGAGCGCAAAGAATAGAATCCAAGTTTCCCCGGGGACATGAGCCCCGGGGAAACTTTTTTGCCCTGCACCCCGGCCGCTGTATGGGGGCGGGGCAGGCGGACAGCGGGAAAAGGCCGGGCTTTTCCCGCAATAGTCTTTACACGGGGCGGAAATTTGGATATAATAGCTTGGAATGAGAATTTTTGCGAATTGGAGAGAGAAGTATGCCCATTATCGAATACGACACCTATAAACAGAAACTGGGGGCCATGGAGCCGGAGCTGAAAAAGCTGTCGGATGCCCTGGACCTGGACCACGCCCGCCAGGAGATCGCGGAGCTGGAGCGGCAGCAGGCCGACGAGAACTTCTGGAGCGATCTGGAGAACAGCCAGAAGGTGCTGCAGCGGACCAAGCAGCTGCAAAACAAGGTCAGCCGCCACGAAAAGCTGGTGCGGGAGTGGGAGGACCTGACCACCCTGGTGGAGATGGCCCAGGAGGAGGACGACGCCTCCCTCCTGCCGGAGATCAGGGAGAGCTACGACGCCCTGGAAAAAGAGGTGGAGGAGGCAAATCTGGCCACCCTGCTCAGCGGGGAGTATGACAACAACAACGCCATTTTGAACTTCCACGCCGGCGCCGGCGGCACCGAGGCCCAGGACTGGGCCCAGATGCTCTACCGCATGTACATGCACTGGGCGGAGCGCCACGACTTCAAGTTTGAGACCATCGACTATCTGGACGGGGACGAGGCCGGCATCAAGTCCGCCTCGGTGATCATCTCCGGTGAGAACGCCTACGGCTATCTCAAAAGCGAGAGCGGCGTCCACCGCCTGGTGCGCATCAGCCCCTTTGACGCCTCCGGCCGCCGGCAGACCAGCTTTGCCGCTCTGGAGGTGATGCCGGACATCGCCGACGACAACGAGGTAGACATCCGGCCGGAGGATCTGAAGGTGGATACCTACCGCTCCAGCGGCGCCGGCGGCCAGCACGTCAACAAGACCGAAAGCGCCATCCGCATCACCCACATCCCCACCGGCGTGGTGGTCAGCTGCCAGACTGAGCGCAGCCAGCACCAGAACCGGGAGTACGCCATGCGGATGCTCCGCAGCAAGCTGGTGGAGATCAAGATGCAGCAGCACGCGGAGAAGATCTCCGATATCAAGGGCGTGCAGATGAAAATCGAGTGG
>CAJFPI010000197.1 GCA_904398675.1 uncultured Oscillospiraceae bacterium | reverse complement strand
TCCCGGTTTACACCTTCCACACAAAAAACGAGGACCCCACTGAGATCTATCCCTACGGCTTTGCCCAAACCAGCGGCGAGCTGGATGCGGCCCTGGAGGCCCTCAGCCGGGTCTTCACGGATATGCTGGAGCTGGCGGAGGTGGAGAAGACCATGCAGCTGCTGGCCCAGGACATCGAGAAGACCCGCCGCCGGGTGAATGCCCTGGAGTATGTGATGATCCCGGAGATGCAGGAGAAGATCAAGTATATCACCATGAAGCTGGATGAGAACGAGCGGGCCAACATCACCCGCCTCATGAAGGTGAAGGACATGGTCCTCCAGGATGCCCACGAATTTAAACGTGCGTAAGAGACGAAAACGGCGCCGCGTTTCCTTTTGGAAACGCGGCGCTGGTCATTCTTTTCAGTTTTCCGGGCAGCCCTCAGTCGCCGAAGGTGGTGCCGGCGTCCCGGGCGGTCTGGATCAGGGGATGATCCACCGGCAGGAATTTCGTGCGGCTGGCGGCCTCCTCCAGAGGAACATGGACGATTTCCCCATTTTGGATGCCCACCATATAGCCGTACTGCTGCTCTATGATCATCCGGGCGGCGGCGGTGCCGAACCGGGTGGCCAGCACCCGGTCATAGGGGCAGGCGGGGCCGCCGCGCTGATAGTGGCCGGGGACGGTGACCCTGGTCTCCTGTCCGGTGAGCTTTTCCAGCTGGGCGGCAATGTCATAGGAGATGGTGGAGTAGGGGTTGGCGTCCTTCTTCCGCCGCCGCTCCTCCTCGCTGAGCACCTTGTCATCCTTGGAGATGGCACCCTCTGCCACCGCCACAATGGAGAAGGTGCGCCCCTTCTTTTTCCGGGCCTCGATGGCCTCGGCCACCTTGTTGATATCATAGGGGATCTCGGGAATCAAAATTACGTCTGCGCCGCCGGCAATCCCTGCGGTGAGGGTCAGCCATCCGGCGTCCCGCCCCATCACCTCCACCAGGAAGATTCGGCTGTGGGCCAGGGCAGTGGTGTGGATATAGTCGATCACATTGGTGGCGATATCGGCGGCGGACTGGAATCCGAAGGTCTCGTCTGTGCCGTAGATGTCGTTGTCAATGGTTTTGGGCAGGGTGATGATGTGCATGCCCGCGTCGTGTAGGAGCTTGGCGCTCCGCTGGGTACCGTTGCCGCCCAGGACCACCAGGCAGTCCAGATTGAGGCGGTTGTAGGTGTCCAGCATCCTGGGCATCACATCGTTGCCGTCCTTGTCCACAATGGCCTTGCCGGGGATATAGGGCTGGCGGGAGGTGCCCAGGATGGTGCCGCCCTGGGCGATGATCCCGGAGAAGTCCTTTGGCTCCATAAATTTATAGTCGTTTTCAATGAGGCCCCGGTATCCGTCGTACATGCCGAAGATCTCGATGTTGTCTACATATTGAAAAAGGCACTTGCCGACGCCGCGGATGGCGGCGTTCAGCCCCTGGCAGTCGCCGCCGCTGGTGACAAGTCCCACTCTGGTTTTCCGTTTCATGGTGATCGCTCCTTTACTGCGCGAAGGTTTCGCCGTTGGATTCGATAGGCTGACCGCCTGAGGCGGCATGAAAACCGGGGCCGGTTCCTGCCCCGTTCCCCGCCTGTGCCGCTGCAGTTTGACTCATTATAGCCTATCTTTCGTCAAAATGCAAATTCTTTTTATTAAATTTTGGATTTTTATGACGAGAAGTGAGAAATACAGGGCATTTTCCCTGTTTTCATGGGGGCTGCCTTGACAAAATTGGGGAAATTACATATAATTTCCCTGTACTGGACGCCAAGCGCCGCCTTCTGATGTGTCAGGCCGGCGTGCTGCGGCGGCCGGAGCAGCCGGCCGGGGCGAAAGCCTCCGGCCGTTTTGAGGAGTGAGAGCAGCGTGACTGGGGCATGATATGGTGAGATCCCCGCCCCGCATGCTTGATTACGGGTGCGCCGCGAGGGGCATTCGAAATGAAGGAAAGGAAGAATTGCCATGATCTATTCTACCGAAGTTCAGAACATGTGCCCCGTCGCCAAGGGCGCATACCATGGTCCCGCTCCCATCCCCGAGGAGGGCAAGTGGGTCCAGGCCAAGGAAATCAGCGACATCAGCGGCTTTACCCATGGCGTGGGCTGGTGCGCCCCCCAGCAGGGCGCCTGCAAGCTGACGCTGAATGTGAAAAACGGCGTGATTGAGGAGTGCCTGGTGGAGACCCTGGGCTGCTCCGGCATGACCCACTCCGCCGCCATGGCCAGCGAGATCCTCATCGGCAAGACCATTCTGGAGGCCCTGAACACCGACCTGGTGTGCGACGCCATCAACACCGCCATGCGGGAGCTGTTCCTGCAGATC
>CAJFPI010000196.1 GCA_904398675.1 uncultured Oscillospiraceae bacterium | reverse complement strand
TCAGCCTCCTATATCGTTATCTTATAGTTTTCTATTTTTCTTGCAAATGGACTTGGTGTATGCTAGTATAGTAACTATAAGTATATTTCCCTGGATGCTGAAAGACATATAGGAGGAGGGGGCCATGGAAACCACATACTGCGGGAGATCCTGTGAGGAATGCGCGTTCCGGGAGGAGCTGCGATGCCCGGGGTGCAAGTCCGGACCCGGCAAGCCGTGGCTGACGGAGTGTGAGCTGGCGAAGTGCTGCAGGGAAAAGGGGCATGAAACCTGCGCAACCTGCACTTACGGCGCATCCTGCGGCAAACTCCGCAGCCGGGAGGAGGAGCCGGAGCGCCGCGTAAGAAAACGGGCGTATGAGGCAGAAAGGCGAGAGCAGGAAAAAGAACGGCAGCGGCAGACCACAGAGAGGGCTGCATTCCTCGGGAAATGGCTGTGGCTCCTGTTTTGGCTCGTGATACCGGGGACCGCGGCGAACATTATGACGGAAGAGACGGTGGTGGGATGGTTTCCGGGCCTCAATCTGCCGGGGCAGATCCTGGCAGCCCTGGTTTCGTTGATTTATGGCGGCATTCTCCTAAAGATCTCCTGCGTGAACCAGCGATATAAAACGTCGGGGCTCTGCTGTTTCATTGGCACCGGAGTGAGTGTTCTCCTTCTGATCATATCTCCCGGGCAGACGACCCCGCCATGGACGCTGGTATTTACCATACCGGCCCTGATCGTTGCCCTGGTGGGAGAGTATTATGAGTACACGGCCCATGCAGACGTTGTGGAAGAGATCGCGCCGGCGCTATCCGAAAAATGGACGATCCTGTGGAAGTGGTATATCAGAATGAACCTGGGGCTGCTGGGAAGTGTGCTGCTCGCCCTTCTCATACCGGTTTTAGGGCTGCTGGCCACGCTGGTGACGGCAATCGGCACCATTGTAGTCGCCATCTTGAAGCTGGTCTATCTTTATAGAACGGCAGTGGCTTTTCGGCAGCATCCGAAGTCTCCTGTATAAGGAGCGGGACAAACGCGCACAGCGCCTCCAGCGCTGTCCGGACACAAATAAGCGGCGCAGGGCATTGCCCTGCGCTGCTCGCGCCTTTATCCTATGGAAAGAGGAAGATCTCCTCGATGGGGGCCTCCACCGCCCGGGCGATGTCCACCGCCAGCTTGAGGGAGGGGTTATACTGGGCCTTCTCCAGGCGCATGATGGTCTCCCGCCGCACCCCCACCAGAGCGGCCAGCTGCTCCTGGGTCAGGTTCTTCGCCTGGCGGAACTGCTTGAGCCGGCATGTAAATTCAGGCACACCTATTCCCCACCTTCCTCCATCTGCTCGTCATGGTCATAGCGGTACAGCAGGTACTCGCTGAGAAACAGCGCCAGGGCCACAGAGAGGGACAGGACGATCATCATGGCGATGAGGGTGTAGTCCAAATTGCCCCCAAACCGCCGCTGCCCCAGCACCACCAGGGCGATCACCTCCAGGGCAAAGGACACCCGCAGGGCCTGGAGCTGGGCCCTGGCGGCGTTCTCCTTGTAGCGCTCGTCCATGAAGGTGTGGGAGAGCCGCCCCTCGTAGAAAAAGCCGAAGAATCCGAAAAAGGCGAAGAAGATGAAGGGGGCCACTGAGCCGTTCACGCCGTAGGACCAGAACCCCAGGAACCCCAGAAAGCCCAGGAATCCCAAAAGGCCCAGCCAGGGGCTGACGGTCCGGGTGTAGGAGGTGGCATGACGCTCCGCCTTGGCCCGGAAGGCCCAGCGGAACACCGTGACGAAAAGGGCCAGCACATACACCACCAGCAAGCCGCCCGAGCAGAGCATGGGCAGGTCCTGGGGCCGGAAGACATAGGTGGAAAAGTCCATGGGCGCCACCAGGCGGCTGTCGTTATAGGCCACGGCGTACCAGATGGAGAGGGCCAGGGCGGCGGCACAGACGACGCCGCCTGCCACCAGCCATTTAATCGTGCTGCGTTTCATAGGGATGCCTCCGATAGTGATATATTTGTCTCTTCGACGTGAGACAAATATATCACTATCCCTGACTGCTGTCAAGAGAAAATTTCCGGTTTGTGGGGTGCATCTTTCTTGTATTCCACAACAGGCGCATGGCCAGCAGCATCCGGGCGCTGACACAGGGAGAGCGCAGGCAATAAAAAAACGGAGCCAAGCCTAGGGAGCTTAACTCCGGTGAATTTCGCGCTTATGGTGCGGACAGAGATCAACCAGCTCGCAACCCGGGCGTCTCTTCCCGCAAAATCCCGGCGCAGATGGAGGCAGCGTCTCCGCCCCCGCACGCTCCGTCTTCTCCGGCGCTTTTGCGCCGTACAAGCGCGCCTCCGGCGAAAACCTCGGCGCACTGCGCCCGCAGGCGCATTTCGGAGCGCAGCTGCCGCGCAGGCGGCACTTAGCGCGGAGATGGGAAATTCATTTGCTCTGAGCATTGCAATCTCCCAGGGGTGGAGGCGGCCAGAGGCCGCCGGAACCCAAAATAAAAGGACATCCTCCCGGATGTCCTTTTATTTTGGAGCGGGCGACGAGGCTCGAACTCGCTACCTCCACCTTGGCAAGGTGGCGCTCTACCAGATGAGCTACGCCCGCGGAACGGTGGTTATTATATCAGCCCACCGCCCGATTGTCAAGCCTTTTGCTCCATATTTTTGATTTTCTCCCGGATCTCCGCCAGTCCCAGGCCCTCCCGCCGGGCCAGAGCCGCCAGGTCCTCATACTCCGCCTTCTCCCGGCGGATCCCCTGCCCCTGGGCTACCTTGTAGCGCACAGGCCCCAGCGGCGTCTCCCGGGTCTCCACACGGCGGCGCAGGGTCTGACGCTCCATGGCGCAGCTGCGGACGCC
>CAJFPI010000195.1 GCA_904398675.1 uncultured Oscillospiraceae bacterium | reverse complement strand
TTCTCCCAGATGGCGTAGCCATAGGGCCGGTAGATGAACATGCCCTTGATGCTGGAGTAGTCGATGAGCTCCGCCTTGGTGCACACGTCGGTAAACCACTGGGCAAAATCCACGTCCCGGGAGGTGATGGACTCCACCTGTTTCTTGTCCTTCGCCATAGTATCTCTCCATTCCTTCTCTATATATAAAGGGAATTTCATTCCGAATCCCTATTGTATCGGGCGCATGGGAAAAAGTCAAGTTATCGTTGCGGAAAATGGCCGCTATATGATAAAATACCCCCGCGCAACCGAAAGTTTACGCCAATTTCCTTAAACGCAACAGCAAATCGGTGGCGTTGCGCCCCCTGCCGCGGTAGGATAAAGGCAACCAAAACACAAGGAGGAACCCTTCCATGGCTTTTTCTGAAAATCTGCAATTTCTCCGCACCCAGCAGAATCTCACCCAGGAGCAGCTGGCGGAGGCAATGGACGTCTCCCGCCAGAGCGTCAGCAAGTGGGAAAGCGGCGCCAGTTTTCCTGAGATGGATACGATTTTGAAATTGTGCGATCTCTTCTCCGTCTCCCTGGACACCCTCCTCCGGGGGGACGCGGCGGCGGAGGCCCAGGCGGACACCGCCGGCTACGACAAGCACATGAACACCTTCACCTGGCAGGTGACCCTCTCCATCGTCGGCATCATCGCCGGGGTAGCGCTGATGGTGGGGGCCCTGGCCCTGGGGCTGCCGGAGGAGCTGTCCACCGTCCTGTTCCTGCTGATCCTCACCATCGCCGTGGTGGTGCTGATCGCCGGGGGCATCCAGCACGACAACTTCTGCAAGCGCTACCCGGTGATCCCGGATTTCTACACCCAGGAGGAGAAGGACGCCTTCCACCGGAAACTGGTGTGGCTCATCGCCGGGGGCGTGGGGGCCATCCTCTTCGGCGTCATCGCCATGCTGCTGTTCTTCTCCGTCTTCCCGGAGGAGGAGCCCTATGAGCTGGCCGCCGCGGCGGTGTTTCTCATCATCGTGGCCGGGGCGGTGGGCGCCTTTGTCTACGGCGGCATGCAGGACGAGAAGTACAAGGTCTGGAAATACAACCGGGACAACAGCCCCACCCCGGAGGCCAAGGCGCGGCTGAACCTCATCGGCGTGGTCTGCGCCTGCATCATGCTGGCGGCCACGGCGGTATATGTGGGCCTGGGCCTCACCATGGAGATGTGGAGCACCGCCTGGTGGCTCTTCCCGGTGGGGGGCATCCTCTGCGGCATCGCCCATGTGGTGCTGGACCCCTACAAGGGGGAGGACTGAGAAAACGGGGCTTTTTGCCCCATTCTCACCCTGTGTCCTGTCCTTTTTCGGTGGGCCGTGGTACCATAGCCCTCAAGAAAAAGGAGGGGTCCTCATGGAACAGCAGAAAATCGGCGCCTTCCTGCGGCAGCTGCGCAGGGAGCGGAACCTGACCCAGGAGCAGCTGGCAGAGGTGCTGGGGGTATCCAACCGCAGCGTGTCCCGCTGGGAAAACGGCGCGACTCTTCCCGACCTGGGGCTGCTGGTGGAGCTGGCGGACTATTACCAGGTAGACCTGGGGGAGCTGATCCGGGGGGAGCGGTGCGACATGCCGGCGGCGGAGACAGCGGGGCTGCTGGCCGACTACAGCAGCCAGGAGAAGGCCCGCCTCACCCGCCGGCTCCGCTGGATCTTTCTCGCAGGCGTTCTTGCCATGGTCTTTTATATGGTCCTGGACGTCACCGGCCTGCGCGGGCAGACAGCCTGGGAGAGCGCCGCCGACTTTGCCCTGGGGCTTGCCGCAGGCATTCTGGCCCTGGGCGTTCTGGCCACCAGCCCGGCCTTCCGCCGCATCGCCGCCCTGAAACGGCGGCATCTGGCGCGGAGCCGGGAGCCGGGGCGCTCCGCCGCGCCATCCCGTCGGCGAAACTGACGGGAAACGCCCCGGCAGAGGGAAAAATCTGCCGTTTTTCCGGGAAAAGCTGTTGACAAATGGAAATTTCACTGGTATACTTGATAAGCCGCTTTGAATGGGCCCAAGTGCGTCCCTGGACGCCGCCCCCGACAGCGAGCCCGTAATGAAGGAGTTGAAAGTTTGATGCATGCTATCATCGTGACCGGCGGCAAGCAGTACAAGGTGGCCGAGGGCGACACCCTCTTCATCGAGAAGCTGCCCGCAGAGGCCGGTGACAAGGTGGTCTTTGACCAGGTCCTGGCGATCCTGGACGGGGACAACGCCACCTTCGGTACCCCCAGCGTCTCCGGCGCCAGCGTGGAGGCCAACGCCGTGAAGAACGGCAAGGGCAAGAAGATCCGTATCTTCAAGTACAATCCCAAGAAGGGCTACCGCAAGCGTCAGGGCCATCGTCAGCCCTACACCAAGGTAGAGATTACCAAGATCAACGTCTGAGATGACCACAGTCACATTCCATATGGAGGGCAGCCGCATCACCGGCTTTGAGGCCGCGGGACACAGCGGCTACGCCCCGGCGGGGGAGGACATTGTCTGCGCCGCCGTCACCAGTGCGGTGCGCCTGGTGGAGTGTACGGTCAACGACGTGATGGGCCTCGGGGCCAGGGTGCAGGTCCGGGAAGAGGCCGCCGGCATCTCCCTGCGGCTCCCCGGCGGTCTCGCCGCTCCGGCGGAGAGCACCTGCCAGTCCCTGCTCACCGGGCTGATGGTGTATCTCGCAGAGCTCCACAGCGAGTACCCCGATTTTGTTGAAGTTTTGGAGGCGTAACGCCCCCGCATCTTATAGAAAGGATGGCAGACTACCATGATCCGGATTGGTTTACAGTTCTTCGCCCACAAAAAGGGCGTCGGTTCCACCAAGAACGGCCGTGACAGCGAGTCCAAGCGGCTTGGTCCCAAGCGGGCCGACGGGCAGCACGTTCTGGCCGGCAATATTCTGGTCCGCCAGCGCGGCACCCACTTCCACCCCGGCGTCAACGTGGGCATCGGCAGCGACGATACCCTGTTCGCCAAGGCCAACGGCGTTGTCCGTTTCGAGCGCCTGGGCCGGGACCGCAAGCAGGTCTCCGTGTACGAGGCGTAAGCTGAACAAAAATTCCCGGACCGGCCGGTCCGGGAATTTTTTTGCCTACCGGCACAGCCGCCGGATGTCCCCCATGTGCTGGCGCAGGTAGTCCGACAGCCGCCACAGTCCCCCCAACTCCCCCCGCTCCTCCCCCTCCATCAGGCAGCGGAGGGCGCAGCGCAGGAGAAACAGGTCCTCCTCCGCATCCCGGAGGGCCTCCTGCAGTGCCGCCTGGCGCTCTGACATGCCCTGCATGACACCACCTCCCCAGAGATATCCTATCATATTTTCCCCTTGCTTTTAGGGTGGATTTGACCTATGATGGTAAAAGATATGATCCGTGAGGTGGTATCTCATGTATTATCCCCGGCTGAGAGATCTGCGGGAGGACGCGGACAAGACACAAAAAGAAATTGCAGCCCTGCTGGGTATCGATCAGCGGGTATACAGCAACTATGAAACCGGCAAACGGGAGATCCCCAGCCACATGCTGATTGTCCTCGCCGACTACTACCACACATCTGTGGACTATATTCTCGGGCGGAAATAGTGCTGTTCAGGATGTTTCCCGGCGGCGCAAAACCCTGGCGCCCCACCGCCAGCCCTCGGCCAGGGCGAGGCTCGCCAGAAAGACCAGAAGGGTCTCCGCTGGGATGACAAGTCCCAGCGGAAAACGCTGGGCCAGGGGGGCCAGCGCGTCCCCCAGCACCCACAGCACCAGGATGTGCACCAGATAGACGCCCATGGTGCTCCCCGCCCGTTTCTCCAGCCACGCCCACCGGGGGCCGGGGCAAAATCCGTCAAAGAGGACATAGCCCCCCAGGGCGGTGAGGAGGACATTGGGCGCGTAAAAGCTGAGAAAGAGGCTGGCCGTCCCGGTTCCCCGGAAGGCCAGGGCCCCCGCCCAGGTGGCGGCAAGGCCCAGTCCCCCCAGCAGGAGGAGGGCCGCTTTCCTCCGCCGGGCGGGGGAAAAGCGCCGCAGCCGCCACCCCGCCAGATAGCAGAAGAGAAAGCCCAGGGTGGCGTCCATCTTCATCTGGTCCACCACCTGCGCCAGCAGCGGGAACCGCTGGGTGCGCAGCAGGATGGTGACCACAGAGCCGAAGAGGAAGGCCAGCGCCAGGGCGTAGTCCACGATTTTTCGGGGCGCGTTTTGGCAGAATACGGCCAGACAGGGCGTGAAAAGATAGAGGGCGATGGCGGCCCAGAGGTACCAGAGGTGGACCGGCTGGGTGACGAGATAGGCGGCGAAATCCCCCGCCCCCTGCCAGGAATGGGTACCCCGGAGCAGCTCCACGGCAAAGTAGGCCGCCGCCCACAGCACCATCACGCCAAAGAGGCGGAGGCTCTTTTTCCCCATCCGTCTCACGCTGGGCGGCTGTGCGAGGAGATACCGCCCGCTGAGCATGACAAACAGCGGCACCGCGCACCGGGAGACGCCGTTATAGACAATGCCCCAGCCGCTGTCCCCATAGACGGCGGAGACGTGGAGCAGCACCACCAGGAGCGAGGCGAATACCCGCAGAAGATCGGCGTTCCCCTCTCTGTTTTTCTCCATCCGCGCATGCCTCCTCTCAGTATCTCTGCCCTATCACAATGCGTACGGAACAAAGCCGAAAGCCTTTTTGCGGCTCACCCGGCAGACAGTATCATAGCACATTCCTCCACTCCCTGACAAATCTTTTCTCCAGAAAGGAGCGGTTTCCCATGGCAGCATCGTTTGTGGACAAGGCCCGCATCACCGTGAAGGCCGGCAACGGCGGCAACGGCTGCGTGTCCTTCCACCGTGAAAAATATGTGGCCGCCGGCGGCCCGGACGGCGGCGACGGCGGCAATGGCGGCAGCATCCTCCTCCAGGTGGACGACAACCTCTCCACCCTGATGGATTTCCGCTACAAGCGCAAATATACGGCGGAGAACGGCATGGACGGCGCCGGCTCCCGCCGGACCGGCAAGGACGGCAAATCCCTCACCATCCGCGTACCCCGTGGCACCCTGGTCCGGGACGCGGAGACGGAGGAGATCATCCAGGACATGTCCGGCGACGAGCCCTTCGTCCTCTGCCGGGGCGGCAAGGGCGGCTGGGGCAACGCCCACTTCGCCACCCCCACCCGCCAGGCCCCCCGCTTTGCCAAAAGCGGCATGCCCGGGGAGAGCCACGACGTGGTGCTGGAGCTGAAACTGCTGGCGGATGTGGGGCTGGTGGGCTTTCCCAATGTGGGTAAATCCACCCTTCTCAGTGCCGTCAGCAAGGCCCGGCCCAAGATCGCAAACTACCACTTCACCACCCTCTTCCCCAACCTGGGCGTGGTGTATGTGGAGGAGGGCGTCAGCTTTGTCATGGCCGATATCCCCGGCATCATCGAGGGGGCCAGCGAGGGCGCGGGCCTGGGCCACGACTTCCTGCGCCACATCGACCGCTGCCGCCTGCTGGTCCATGTGGTGGACGTGTCCGGCAGCGAGGGGCGGGACCCGGCTGTGGATTTCGACGCCATCAACCAGGAGCTGCGCCAGTACAGCCCGGACCTGGCCGGCCGCCCCCAGATCGTTGTAGCCAACAAGGCGGACATCATGGCCGACGACAGCCTCCTCACCGCCCTGCGGGCCCATGTGGAGGCCCTGGGCTACCCTCTCTTCGTGATCTCAGCCGCCGCCCACCAGGGGGTGCGGGAGCTGATCTACGCCATTGCCAACCGTCTCAAAGAGCTGCCGCCGGTGGCGGTCTACGCGCCGGAGTATGTGAAACGGCCGCCCAAGGTGGACACCTCCGCCCCCGTGGAGATCACCGTGGAGGACGGGGTGTACCTGGTAGAGGGGCCGTGGCTCCAGCGTCTCATCTCCAATACCAACTTTGGGGACTACGAGAGCCGCATGTGGTTTGACAAGATGCTGCGGGAGGCAGGCGTCTTCCAGCAGCTGGAGGACCTGGGGATCCAGGACGGAGATCTTGTGAGCATGTACGATCTGGAATTTGAATACCAGCACTGATCCGGCCGTCTGCGCCGGACAGCAGAGGGGAGGCCCCGGCAGCAAAAGCTGCCGGGGCCTCCCCTCCAAGCAGAAATTCCCGGCGGGCAGCTCCTCGCAGCCTCGCCGGGAATCCTTTGTTTCTGTTCATGGGAGATCGCGGATCCCATGTTCCATCCGCCGGAGCTGCTGCTCTCAGAATGTCTCCCGAATGGACTGGGCGATCTGAGGAGCGGTGAGCCCGTACTCCTTCAGGACCTCCTTGGCCTTGCCGGACTGGCCAAACTGGTCCTGCACGCCGATCTTCTTGAACTTGCAGCTGACCCTGCCCATGAGGACGTCGGCCACGGCGTCGCCGAGGCCGCCGATGACGCTGTGCTCCTCGGCGGTGATGACGTTGCCGCACCTCTGCGCCCACTCCAGCACGCACTGGGCGTCAATGGGCTTGATGGTGTGGACGTTCACCACGGCCACGCTCTTCCCCTCTGCCGCCAGCTCTGCCGCCGCGTCCAGGGCAGCGCTGACCATCATGCCGCAGGCGAAGACCACCGCGTCGGTCCCCTCCCGCATCACATTTGCCTTGCCGATGGTGAAGGGGTAGTCCTGCTCAAAGACAGGGCTTGCCAGGCGGGCAAAGCGGAGGTACATGGGCCCCTCAAAGTCCGCCGCCGCCAGCACAGCCTTCCGGGCCTCGTTGGCGTCGGCGGGAACCACCACGGTCATCCCGGGGATCACCCGCATGAGGGCCAGGTCCTCGATGGCCTGGTGGCTACCGCCGTCCTCGCCCACGGAGACCCCGGCGTGGGTCATGCAGAGCTTGACGTTGAATTTGGGGTAGGCGATGGAGTTGCGGACCTGCTCATAGGCCCGGCCGGCGCCGAAGATGGCGAAGGTGGAGCAGAATGGGATGAGGCCCATGGTGCTCATGCCGGCGGCCATATCCACCATGTTGGCCTCGGCAATGCCGGCGTTGAAGAACCGGTCGGGGTAGGCCTGGGCAAAGCCGCAGGTCATGGTGGCGTGGGACAGGTCCGCGTCCAGCACCACCACCTTGTCGTTGATGCCGCCCAGCTCTACCAGCGCGTCGCCATATGCCGCTCTTGTCGCTTTTTCACTCATGCTCTCAGCCCTCCAATTCCTTCAGTGCCTGGGCGCGCTGCTCCTCGTTGGGAGCCTTGCCGTGCCAGCCCACCTGATTTTCCATAAAGGATACGCCCTTGCCCTTCACCGTGTGGGCCAGGATCGCCTTGGGCTTACCCTCCACCTTCCGGGAGAGGGCCGCCTCAATGGCGTCCAGATCATGCCCGTCGGGCAGCTCGATGACCTCGTAGCCAAAGGCGCGGAGCTTGCCGGCAAAGTCCCCCAGGCTCATGACCTGGTCGTTGCTGCCGTCGATCTGGAGGCCGTTGTTGTCAAAGACCACGGTCAGGTTGTCCAGCTTATAGTGGGCCGCGGCCATGGAGGCCTCCCAGATCTGGCCCTCCTGGCTCTCGCCGTCGCCCACGATGGCATAAACCTTGATGTCCTTGCCCTGGGCCTTGGCGCCCAGGGCCATGCCTGCGGCGATAGACAGCCCCTGGCCCAGAGAGCCGGTGGACGCGTCGACGCCGGGGACCTTTTTGGCGTCGGGATGGCCCTGGAGGATGCTGTGGAGCTGGCGGAAATTCTTAAATTCCTCCTTGTCAATAAAGCCCAGCTCCGCCAGGACGCCGTAGTAGCACGGCGCGGCATGTCCCTTGCTCAGAACGAAACGGTCGCGATTGGGGTCCCTGGGATTTTTGGGGTCCACACGCATGTGGTTAGCAAAAATGCTGACCATCAGCTCCACAGCGGACAGCGATCCGCCGGGATGGCCGCTGCCTGCGTTGGCCGTCATATTGATGATATCCCGCCGGACGGCTCTGCAGACCTCTTTCAATTCTGCTGTTTGCATAGGTTACCTCCATCCATTTGTAGTTAAACCCAGTATAACAGACTTTCCCCCCTATTGCAACGCCTTCCTGGCGGAAAGGCGTCCCAAAAGGGCGTCCCCCGCCGCAGATGCTGCGGCGGGGGACTTGTCATTTAGCAGATTACTCCTGGGTCTCCGCCAAATCCCTGTAGAGGAAAGTGACGATCTGGCCCCGGGTGCAGGTGGAATCCGGGGAGAAGGTGGTGTCGCTGGTGCCGGTGGTGATGCCCTCGCTGACAGCCCAGGCCACAGCCTGTGCGTAGTCCGCGTCGGCGGCCACGTCGGTGAAGGCGGCAGCCTCGGCCTCCGGCTCCTCCGCCAGTTTCCAGAGATAGGTCACAACCGCGCTGCGGGTGCAGGGCGCGTCGCCGTTAAAGGTCTCGCCGGAC
>CAJFPI010000194.1 GCA_904398675.1 uncultured Oscillospiraceae bacterium | reverse complement strand
CGCCGATGTAGGTGCGCCGGTGACCCCGGATCTCCGCCTCGTCCCGGACGCCGCCCAGGCTGACCCGCACATACTTGCGGCCCAAGGCCTTGGCGATGCTCTGGCCGATACTGGTCTTGCCGGTGCCGGGGGCGCCCACGAAGAGCAGGATGGAGCCGGACTGCTTTTTGTTCAGGGCCATCACCGCAATTTGCTGCAGGATGCGTCCCTTGGTCTTTTTCAGTCCGAAGTGATCCTCGTCCAAAATGGCCCGGGCGGCCTTCAAATCGATCTCAGCAGCCGGTTCCTTCTTCCATACCAGGCTGGTGACGAAGTCCAGGTAATCGTAAAGCATGCCATACTCATGGCCCTCCTTGCCGCCCTGTTTCATGCGGTTGAGGACCTTCTCCGCCTCGGCCCGGGCGGTGTCGTTCATGCCGGACTCCCGGATCTTCTGCTCAAACTTCTGTACATCGGTCACATTCTCCGGGTGGAGCTTGTCCAGCTCATCCTGGAGGAAGTCGATCTGCTTGCGGATGGCCTGCTCCCGGTAGACCTGCTCATTATTTTCCTTCTGGGCGGCCTGGGCCTCCTGATTCACCTTGAACAGTTCCAGGGACTCATAGAAGGCCTTCTCCATCTTCTCCGCCCGCCGGGCCACGGAGTCCTCCGCCAGGATCGCATACTTCTCCTCGTTGGAGATCTGCAGCATGGAGGAGACAAAGGTGACAAGCTCGTTCATGTTGCGCCAGCGCATGATGTAGTTTCTGGCGCCCATGAGCCACTGGGTCCCCTCCAGCGCATCCAGCATGGCGGTACGCATCTTCTGAAATCGCTCCTGCTGCTCCTCGGCGTCCAGGTCGTTGATCTCCGGGCGGGTCCGCATCTCCACATGGACACTTCCCCCCTCCCGGTGGATGGAGTCCAGGTTCACCCGGCTGGTGGTGCGCAACAGCGCCCACTCCCCCTCAATGCTCTCCACCACGCCCCGGGTGGCGATGGGGTAGACGTCCTCCGCGGAGATATGCCCCTCCTTCTCCTCCCGTTTCAGCATCAGAAACAGGACCTTGTCGCCGGCTGCCACCGGCTTATCTGATTTGCCGTTCAAATACTCCAGCTGGAAATAGCAGGAGACGTCCGGCAGGGACAGCATGTTGTAATAGGAAATGGTAATCAAATCAGGTCACCTCGTTTATCTCGCTTGGATTTTTCCTTACTTCAAGTGCAGATCCAGTTTCTCCCGGGCCGCCCGGCACCGGTCGGGCACCTGGCTGCACAGCAGGCTGCGGACGGCGTCCTCTGTCCCGGCCCGGCAGGCCGTCTCGTAGTACCAGCATTTATAGTCCAGCAGGGCAAGGGTCTCCTGCAGCTGGGCGATCTGCTGCTCCACAGCCGCCCGGCGGCGGCGGAAGATCTCCAGCCGCTGGTGCAGCGTGGCGTCCCCCTCCTGGGCCAGGCCGATAAAGTCCTTGATCTCTTTGATGGACAGGCCGGATTTCTTCAGGCAGCCGATGACCTTAAGGGCGGCATAGTCCTCCTCGGAGAATACGCGGATCCCTCCCTGGGACCGCTCCACGAAAGGGAGCAGCCCCTCCTGGTCATAGTAGCGCAGCGTGGAGGCGGCGATGCCCAGGAGCCGGGCCATCTCGCCTACTGTGTAGAACATATGATTTCTCCCTCCCCTGGGACAGGTAAAGTTAAAGTTACTTTAATATCATTCATCTGCTTACATATAGTATAGATACTTTAATAAAAAAGTCAATGAAGATTCTGTGAACATTCAACAGGCCCTGCACAGGAAAATGCCGCGGCTGCGTGCCGCGGCATTTTCCGGGATATCCGATATTGGTACGATCTTATTCCGGCAGGGTGAGGAAACCGGCGGAGGAGACCACCTGCTGCCCGGCGTCGCTGACCATGAAGTCTGCCAGCCGCCGGGCCGGGGAGTCCTCCGGCTCGTCGGAGCGGAACACCACATAGTTATAGCCGGAGAGAGGATAGCTGCCGTCGGCGATGGTCTCATCTGTTGGCAGCACCCCGTCCACCGCCAGGAGGTGGAGGGTGTTGTCCGTCACATCCCCCATCATGTTTTGGTATGCCTCATAGTAGGCGTAGACGCTGTAGCCGATGGCGTAGGCCGGCGGGTCCAGGGACAGCGCCTGGGCCACATCGGTGAGTGCCGAGGACATGGCCAGAGACACGTTCCCCTGAAGAATCTCATCGCTGAGGCTTAAGGCACCGTCCTCCAGGAAGTAGCGCTCCATCAGGGCGTGGGACCCGCTGTCGGTGTTCCGGCAGTAGGGCAGCAGCGCCGCGTCGGGACCGCCCACCTCACTCCAGTTGTCATAGGCGTTTCGAACATAGATGTCCTGAATCTGCTCGCTGGTCAGCCCGGTAATGCTGTTTTCCGCATTGGTGAAAAACACCATGGCATCATACGCAATGGGGATATACTCCAGCTCCACCCCCTGCTCCTCCGCCAACGCCTCCAGCTCCTGGGAGGCCTTAGTGGCCGCGAAAAGCACGTCCACCTCTCCATTGATCAGCCGCTCATAGGACTCGTGGCTCTTGGAGTGGCTCTCCGGGTACTGGGGGTGGCGGACCCAGTTGGAAAACAGGGCGCCGTACAGGCTGGTGGTGTAGGAATAGGTGGAGGTGGAGCCGTCGATCACCGGCATCTCCTCATCAAAGCCCAGCTCGATAGCCGCCTCTGTGGGGTACACCGGCAGCCAGCGCAGGACGTTGTATACAAACTCGATCATCTCCGCCCGGGTCACGGCAAGGCCCGGCTCCGCCAGCTGCTCCAGCACGGGCGAGCCCTCCACAACCTCCCCGGTTTCCCGATAGGTGACCGTGCACAATCCGCTCAGGGCCATATAGGCGCCCAAGGCCCAGTCCGGAACGTCGTCCGTGTCCGCCAGATCCAGCGCGGAGCAGTCCCCCTCCTCCGGGATCTCCAGCCAGCCAATGGTCTCCATGGCCCGGGCCAGCATGACGGTGAACTCCGCCCGGGTCACCGGGTCATTGGGGCGGAACCGTTCGTCCGCCGCGGCAATGCCGGCGGCACGGGCGGCGGAGACGGTGTCATAGTACCAGTCCGAAGGGGACACGTCCGCATACCCCGGATCCCCCGCCGGCTCCAGGCTCAGAAGGCGAACCATGATGGCAAAGGCCTGGGCCCGGGTCAGGGTGCCGTCCTTGTTCAGCCGCCCCGCCTCGTCCCCCTGGATGATCCCCCGGATCTGCAGATTGTTCGTGCCGGTGGGCTCTGTGGGGTAGTCGAGGTCCGTCCAGTCAAACCCATCCCCGGAGAACACCTCCAGGGGCCGGTCCGCTTCCTCCGCCGGGACGGTGGCGAAGAGGTATCCGTCCTGATACTCACTGGAGAGGGCCACCGGCTCCCCGGTGTCGGCATACCGCACCGCCAGATAGCGGGAATCGGCCCAGTCCAGGTCCTCCTCCGCCTCCACCCGGATGGTGACATAGCTGCCGTCCCCCTCCGTGCGGCTCCAGGTCTCTGTCCCGCCGCTGTCCGCCGCCAGCGCCGTTCCCTGGCAGAGCAGCAGGCACAGCAGCGCCGCAGCGATCCGTTTTCCAACGCGCATGAAACCACTCCTTTCATTGTTCAAACCGGTCTCCTCTTCTTTCGTCTGCTCCCCTCCGCCCGCCGCACACGCACCATCCTTGCAGCATGACAAATATGCCGTAATTTCATTTTACATAACGATCCGCACTTTAGCAATAGCTGCAGCAAACTTTATGCGCTGTGGGGCGCACAGGCAGCCTTCCCCTTCTGTGGGCAGTGATAAGCTTGTTCAGCAGGCGGGGAACGTTATAGAGACACGGAGGCCGCAGGGAGTTCCCCTTTCAAACCATACCGTCCCACCGTGGGCCTTCACGATCTGACGCACCAGCTTGAGACCCAGGCCGTGCTCGCCGCCCTGAGTGCTGGAGACCTCCGCCTCCCGGTTCAGCGCCTCCAGCCGGGCGGCGTCCATCCCCACGCCATCGTCCGTCACCGTGCAGGTGCATCGCCCATCCTCCGCCCCTACTGTAACAGAGATATGGCAGCCCTGGGGATTATGGACGATGCTGTTGCGGATCAGATTGTCCAGCATCCGCTGGAGGAGGGCGGCGTCGCCCTCCATCCGGGCCGGGCTGCCCGGATGCTCTTCGGAAAATGCAATCTCAAACCGTTCCGGCAGGCCGCTGTTGAGCACCTCGCTCACCGCCTGCCGGCCAATCTCCACCAGGTCTACCGCCTCCCGGCGGATGGGCTGGAGGGCGTACTCCAGCTTGGTTGTCAGGTTCAGATCATCCACCAGAGATTTCAGACGCTCCCCCTGCCGCCGGATCATCCCCGCCTGCTGCCGGGCCTCGGGCGGGAGGGCGTCGTCGTCCTCCAACTCGCTGGCATAGCCCAGCACCATGGAGAGGGGGGTGCGG
>CAJFPI010000193.1 GCA_904398675.1 uncultured Oscillospiraceae bacterium | reverse complement strand
AGCAATTTATGTAAATATGATAACATATTTTTCTCAATATGTAAATGTGTTATCAGGAAGGAGTGATTCAGCTTTATGGATAGTATTGCCCCGGAACACAGGAGATCGTCTACAGGGGACATGCGCCTATGAGCACAGCAGCTGTGGCGGCAGTCAAAGCTGCCATTGCCGCCCTGGCCGATGAGAAGACCAGGAAGAAGATCGGCTGGATCCTGGTGGCGATTCTCTCCCCCATCATCGTGATTGTGGCCCTGTTCTGCTCCCTCCTCTCCGCCGCCTCCCAGCACAACGTGTCCACCGTGGAGCTGTGTTTCCGCGGCGGTACTTTGCCGGCGGATACCCCGGCAGACTATCTGGCAGATATCCGGAGGATGCAGGACAGTTTCCGTATGCTGGACAGCATTGTGGAGGAGATCAACAGCCTGCTGGAAGATGGAGAAAGCCTCGACTCTGACCGGGTCAAGGCCATTTTTTATGTCCTGTATTTCGGAGAAGAGCAACTAGCGGAGGAGGAGCTCCGGGCCTTTGTGGACTGCTTTGTGGCCTACACAGAGGGGACCCGGACGGTCACCACAACCGATGAGGAGGGCAACGAGGTGGAAACGACAGAGACCTATCCCATCCCGCATCTGGTGGATGACCTGTCGCAAATCTATGAGAATATCAGCGATGTCATGGGCGTCATGGTCACGCCAAACCACCAGGCCAACGCCGACAGCATCTATAACCTGATCGTCTATGGTACGCCAAGCGGCAGCAGCGGCGGCTGGTTTCCCGGCGCGGATGTGCCGTTCATCGGCGCAGACGGGTTCTGTTCTCCCGTCGGGGCGGGCTGGGAGTCGGTGGTCACCTCGGAGTTCGGCAGCCGCAGAGACCCGTTCACAGGCGAGATCCGGGGCCACACCGGCATGGATCTGGCGGTACCCACAGGCACGCCCATCCGGGCGGCCCTGCCCGGCGCCGTCACGGTGTCCCAGTACAACAGCGTCTATGGTTACTATGTCATGATCGACCACGGGGACGGCCTCGCCACACTATACGGCCACAACTCCCAGCTGCTGGCACAGGTGGGGCAGACCGTGGAGGCCGGAGACATCATTTCTCTCTCCGGTTCCACCGGGCGATCCACAGGGCCCCACCTCCACTTCGAGGTGAGAATCAACGGGGAACGGACAAATCCCAGATACTATTTACCAACAACAGGAGGATGAGATTATGAAAAAAGCAACGATCACCATTTCATTTGAGCAGGAAAAGCTGAAGGCGATCCAGTTCTACATGGGCAAGAATGCTGTCTCCCTGGAGACGGAGCTGGACGATTTTATGGCCCGCCTTTACAAAAAATATGTGCCGTCCCAGACCCGGGAGTACATTGAGAGCCGGGAGGAAACGGAGGCGCAGGTCCGCTCCCACCCCAGTAAACCCGTCCGCACGGCCGGGTCTGTTCAGGCCGAGGAGGCGGAGTGATGGTCACTTCCTATTCCGCAGAGGAGCCGCTGGCAGAGGCGCAGGGGATCAAGTCCACTATCCAGCAGGAGGCCGAACCCCGGCAAATCTTCTCCGCATTTCGCCTGGAACAAGGTGGTGTAAGCCGCTGTCTGGAGATAGATCGAGCGTTGGAACTGCTGGATGCAGCCCGGCTCCTGCACAGATGTCTCCAGGAGAGAGACGGCGGCGCGGACGCCTTTGCCCGGAAGATCTGCGGAAGTTATGACATTTCTTCGGAGCGGTTTGACGCGCTGATACAGGAGCGGCTGGAGAACACGGGGCGCGTGGCCGGCGTGTTTGAACTGGACTTTGACAGGCGGGTGTTCTCCGCCGTCAGCATTATGGACGGCTGGAAAAGCTTTTGGTTTCAGGATGTGAGCGCCGCCGTCTGCCATGCGTTCCGCGGGGAAGATTGCGGCCAGGAGGCGCGCTGGCAGAAGTTTTTGGACCGTCTGGCTGGAAAAGAGCTGACAGGCTGGGAGCTCTGCACACCGCTGAAGGCCCTGCGGGAGCTCCAGCCGGGAGACCTTCTCTTCACAGAACCGGCGGAGCGCAGGGACCGTCTGCTGGACTTTCCGGCGGTCTGTGCCAGCAATACGGTGCAGATGGAAGTATTCGGCCCCAAGGTAACATGCGCTGAAAACGGGAGCTGGCTCGACATCTATGTCAGCTACGATATAGCCCGGCAGGAGGTGCGGGACTACCTGGAGCTCGCATTGTACCGAAAAGACGGAGCCCTGGAGAAGTCTTTTCGCTATGACCTCGCCCCGGCGGAACAGGAACTTCTGCAATCGGAGATGGAGGCTTACTGCCAGACGCAGACCGGGATGTCCCTGGAGGACTACCGACAGGAACCGCTCCTGGATGGTCCATTGCCGGGGCAGGAACTACAGATGTAAATACCCCAGGCTGACCCTGCCGGGCGTACCGCCCCTGTTGCCCTTGTGCCGCCCCGTGCGGCCCCTTTGAGGGCGTTGTGGCATCCCTGTCCCCGACCGCCCTCTGAACCGCCGTGTGGAGGCCGTGTGCCCGCCGTTTCGCAAAACCGCCCCCTGACCCAGCGAAGTGGTCAGGGGGCGGAGAGGAGGTGCAGCGCAATGAACGAGCTTTGCCGCCTGCGGCGAAGTGAGGGATATGGAGCTTGCAACGACCTGAACCGGGGGGACGAAAAAAGAGCGGGATAAAGCGGTGTTATCACCGCCTTCCACACCGTCCCGCAACGCGGGCCGGGACTCCGGTTTTCCGCCGGTTTTCGGAGGAAATGGTGCCTTTTCCCGCTGGAACAGGCGTAATCACTTTTGAGACTGTGACTTCACTTGTGTAATCGAATGCATCAGAGATGCGGAAATTGCGGCGTTTGCCCGCGTTTCACCAGTGTTATCACTGCCAATATTGCCTAATTTGGAGGAAGTTCCATGCCAGAAGAAAAAGTAAGATTTTTAATGCGGATCACACCGGATACAGACCGGAAGGTCAAGGCCGCCATGCCTCTCTCCAATTGCAGAAGTCAAAATGAATTTGTGGAAAGGGCGCTCCAGTTCTACTGCGAGCACCTGACCGCTCAGGATACCTTTTCGGCTCTGCCGCCTGTGCTGCTCTCCGCCATCCGCGCCACAGTGCAGGCCAGCGAGGACCGGATCTGCCGCCTGCTGTTCAAGCTGGCGGTGGAGCAGGACATGACGATGAACGTGCTGGCTGCCGGCATGGAGATCCCGGCGGTGCAGTTGGAGCAGCTGCGTCCCCAGTGCGTCCAGCATGTGAAGAGGACCGGCGGCAGGATCTCGCTCCAGGATGCGGTGGACTATCAAAACGGCGTGGAATAAAATGCCGCCGTCCTGTCTGGACGACGGCGTTTCAGTTCAAGCATTCAGGAAATCGGTGGGAGTGACTGCCGGCACGATGGATCCGGCGAAATCTTTTGTGTTTCGGGTCAGAATACAGTCGGTTTCGTTTCGTTCCGCCACCGCGTCCACCACCGCATCCTCAAAATCCTGCATCTCTCGTAACAGCGCGGCGTGGATGTCCATCCCTGTCACATCCGCAAAGGTGACCAGCGCGGCCAGCTGCTCCACACGCTCCTTCGCCTGCTGAGAAGACTGCAGCGCCTTCCGCAGCACATAGAAAATATCGGTCACCGCAGAGGCGGAGAGCAGGCACTCCGCCTCCGCCTCGATTGCCTTCCGCAAAGCCTGGTAAGAATCCGCAAAAAACGGTTCCCGCTTCTGGAGGATATCCAAAAGCACATTGGTATCCACCATGATCCTCATTGCCGCGCCAGACGCTCCTTCCGAACCGTATCCTCATCTATGTCCGCAGACTGGGACGCGATGCCCACCAACTCGTCCAGCACCGCCAGCTTATTGCTGGAGGGGCTGGTCAGACGGGCAATGTTCTTCCCGTTCTTCGTGATATACACATCCTGCGTGGCGGCCATGTCCAGATACTTCCCCAGATTGGATTTAAACTCCGTTGCTGTCACGATCATCTCAAACACCTCCCGTGTTCCATAGTGTGTTTCCTGTTGTTCTTATTATACGAAAACCGAACGATTTTGTCAATCAAATCGTACGACTATTTTGTTCGATAAAAGGTGATGATATTCATGCCCCGTCTGATTTTCAAATGTCCCTACATCCTGGGCGGCTCGAAAAAAACTGTCGCCCGCCTGAACAACTACGTCCGCTATGTGGCCACCCGAGAGAGGGCGCAGCAGATTGGTTCGGACAGCGGCCAGGAGTCCGACTATGACCTGGCCGCCAGGAAGGAGAACTATGTCCAGTACATCGCCAGCCGTCCCCGGGCCCAGCGCACCGGGTCCCACGCCCTGTTCACCGGTTCGGGTAAGCCGCTGATCCTGTCCAAGGTGGCGGAGGAAATCGCGCACCATCCCGGCAGCGTGTGGCTCCCCATCCTCTCCCTGCATAGGGAGGACGCCGCCCGGCTGGGGTATGACGACGCCAGGCGGTGGAGAGATCTGCTCACCAGCTATGCTATGGAGATGGCCCAGGCCATGAAGATTCCCTGGGATCAGTTCCGGTGGTACGCCGCCTTTCATGACGAGGGACACCACCCCCACGTCCACATGGTCTGCTACAGTGCAGACGGGAAGTCCGGGTACCTGACAAAAAAGGGTATCGCACAAATCAAATCCGGTCTGGCGGGAGAGATTTTCCGGAACGAGCTGACGGAGCTCTATCAGCAGCAGACCCAGCGGAGGAATGAGCTCACGAAACAGGCTGGACAAGCCATAGATGAACTCATCCGCCAGATGGAGAGCGGCACCCTGGAGAACCCCCGCATCCAGCAGTTGATGACGCATCTGGCTGGGAAACTGAAAAATCTGTCGGGAAAGAAACAGTATGGCTATCTGAAGGCGCCGCTGAAGGCCGTGGTGGATGAGGTTGTGGACGAGCTGGCCAGGGATCCCCGTGTCTCTAAAACCTATGACCTGTGGTATGAGCTGCGGGAGGAGGTGCTGCGCACCTACAAAAACGACCTGCCGGAGCGCCTGCCCCTCTCCCGGCAGAAGGAGTTCAAGCGGATCAAAAACATGGTCATTCAGGAGGCGGTGCGGCTGGGGGAGGAGACGCAGGTCCTCCAGCCGGGGGAGATGGCAGCGAACCGCGTCCAGCCAAGGCGGAAAGAGACTGCCTGTCTACGAGCGCACACCTCCGCCCCCTATTCCCCGGGGCGCTCTCCTTCCCTGCTGTCCTCCGGAACGCGGCTGCTGCACCACATGGCCAATCTCTTCCGGGAGCAGGAGCTGCGCCTGACTGCGGGGTCAATCCGCTTTACAGATAAAAAGCTCTGGCAGAAGATCCGAGAGAAAAAGATCGCCATGGGCCATAAGCCGGACGACCACGAGGAACCAACCATCACCATGTAACGGAGGAGATTATGAGAAAAGACTTTTTGATTCCCTATGCATTGTACCGTGAAAGAGGCCGTCTCACAGGCTGTCGCCTGAGACGGCCTCCATTCATTTTTGTTCGAAAAAGGGCCTATCACCGGAAGGTGAAACGGCGGCAGTAAGGAGGGAATTTCATGCCATATATCCCTTTCACAGAGGAGCAGAAACTTCAGGCCAATTCCGTGGACTTGGCAGAGTTTCTCCGCCGCCGCGGGGAGCGGCTCATCCCCTCCAGCTCGGAGTACCGCATGGCCAGCGACCACAGCGTCACCATCCGGGGCAGCGAGTGGTATGACCACGCGGCCAGAGAGGGCGGCGGCCCCATCTCCTTTGTCCAGGCCCGTTACGGCCTCAGCTACCCCCAGGCGGTCTCCCCGCTGCTGGGCAGAGAGGGGATCGCCTATCCCCAGGCAAAACCGCCCAAGTCGGATGCGCCCAAAGAGTTCTCCCTCCCGCCTGCCAGTCCTACCATGCGCCGCGTCTATGCCTACCTGCTCCAGAGGCGGCGCATCGACCAGGCGGTGCTCACCGCGTTTGTCCGGGCGGGCCTGATTTATGAGGACGCCAAATACCACAACGCCGTGTTCGTCGGAAAGGATGAACACGGCGCTGCCCGTCATGCCCACAGGCGGAGCGCCGGCGATAGGGGAAATCCCTTCCGCATCAACGCGGCAGGCAGCGACGCCCGGTACAGCTTTCACTGGACCGGTACCAGCGGCCGCCTCTATGTGTTCGAGGCGCCCATCGACCTGCTGTCCTTCCTGACCCTCTATCCGGAGGATTGGCAGGCACACAGCTATGTGGCCCTGTGCGGCCTGGGGGAGCAGGCCATGCTGTGGATGCTGGAGCAGAACACAGCTCTGCAAAAGGTCCTCCTCTGCCTGGACCGCGACAGGGCCGGCATGGAGGCCGCGGCCCGTCTCACGGACCGGCTGCGGGAACGGGGATATACCCAGATCTCCGT